>CAYQUB010000127.1:0-4283 GCA_964420625.1 uncultured Bacteroidales bacterium
AATGGCTTCTAAGCTGCTCTTTAGCCGTATTTTTACCAAATCCGCGACGACTTGGTGTGCAACGCCGTCAGCTTGCAGTTTGGCGACGAGCGTCTCCATTGAAACCGGTTTGAGATGCAGATGGTCATGGGAATATTTTTCTTTCAGTTCGGTCGGAGTACCTTTGGCCGCAATCTCTCCCTGAACGATGACGACCACATAATCCGCATTGTCGGCTTCTTCCATATAATGGGTGGTCAAAAAAATCGTCATTCCGAAATCTTTTCGGAGGTTCTCGATCGTGTTCCAAATTTGTTTCCGGCTCATCGGATCCAGACCGGTGGTCGGTTCGTCCAAAAAAAGAATCTTCGGGGTGTTGATCAAAGCTCTGGTGATGTCCACCCGTCTTTTCATTCCCCCGCTCAAAGTCTTGTAGCGGCGGTTTTGAAAACTGCCAACATCCGTCATTTCAATGGCTTTGTCCACCCGGGTTTGAACTTCTTCTTTCGAGAAACCGTAAAGCGTGCCGCGAAACAGAAGATTTTCCCGGACCGTTAAAAAATCGTCGAGGACTTTGTCCTGGAAAACCACGCCGATGTTCTGTTTGATTTTAAAATCATCGGTTCCCAAAGTCAATCCGTCAATGGTGATGGTTCCCGAGTCGTTTTTAAGAACCGTGGTCAGAATGTCGATGGTCGTCGATTTTCCGGCACCGTTCGGTCCCAAAAACGCAAACAGATCACCTTTCTTCACATAAAAACTGATGCCTTTCACCGCATGAATTTCTTTGTAACTTTTGTGAAGCTCGGAAACGTCGATGATCCTTTCCGCCTGATGGTTGGATGTTTCAGTACTGTTCGTCATTTTGCTTAATCCCTTCTTGTGTCATGCGCTTTCAAAAGTTTCCCGAGCATTATCAATGCGAAGACCATGATGAGGGCGACCGTTACCCATTTTAGGGTCGAGAACACCGAAGCCATATATCCCAAAGCCGGGATCACCGTTGGATACTTGGAAAAAACAATGCTCAAAGTTATGTTTTCAAACATGTCGAAAGCGAACACCGCCATCGGCAGAAACAATGAAAAATAAAACTTTTTGGCCGATTTAAAAAGATACATCAGAATGACCGCTAGCGAAAAAGTATAACAAAGCGGCCAAACGATGTCCAAAGTGTATCTCGTTAAAATGTAATAATCGCGGCCCGTTTCCCCGTAAATGAGGGCCAGTTCTTCCAGATTGGTTGGCGAATAGAAAATGAGCATGTCGGGAATCAACCCAGTATTGGCCTTTTCCTCAAATAATTGGTTGGTGAACGGAAACACCAGAGCAAAGAATAGGATCATCAAACCACATGCCACTAAAACATAAATACCGTTAATTTTATTGATTATTTTTCTCATTTGATCACCTTCCCGGTTATTTTATCATAATCTCCCTAATACCACAACATAAAAAATGGCACCGAGATGCCATTTTTTCTTTATAAACATCTTTATCAAGAAGCTTTGTTTTGGTTATCTTGGATCAATTCCACGAAGATTCCGACCAAATTCGGATCAAACTGCGTTCCGGAGTTCGTTAGGATCTCGACGATGGCTTCTTCGGAAGTCCGGGCCGGACGATACGGGCGCTCATTGGTGATGGCATCATAAGCATCAACGATCCCGATGATTCGGGATTGAATCGGAATATGCGTTTCTTTTAATCCTTGCGGGTAGCCTTTCCCGTCCCACCGCTCATGGTGGGAAAGAACATATTCAGCGATGGTGGTCAGTTCCGGGGAAGCTTTGGTGATCCGATAACCGATCTCCGGATGCTTTTTGATTTCCTGCCATTCTTCCGGAGTCAGTTTCCCCGGTTTGTTAAGAATATTTCGGTCAATGCTGACCTTCCCGATGTCATGCAAAGTGGCAAGCAAAGCCAATTCATCCAAATCTTTTTGGTTGAAACCAAGTTTGATTCCCATTTGAACGGATAAAGTCCGCATCCGTTCGGCGTGTTCCTCGGTTTCCTGGCTTTTTTCGAACATGGTGGCCGTGATCGAGGATAGGAAGGAATTATGAATGCTGTTGCGTTCCAATAGTTTTCGTTTGTACATGAAATCTTCGGCGTATTTTTGAACCCCGATGATGTTTTCTTCCGGACTCTCTTTGGTTGCATAGCCCAGGGAAAGACTTATATAATTGTTACCCATTACCAGTTTGTCTTTTCCCCGTCCGCATTGAGCTTGGATTTTTTTCAGGTAATAATAAGCGGTCTCGCTGTCGGTGTTGGGAAGCAGGATCGTGAATTAGTCACCGCCGGTCCGCGCCACAATGTCGTTTTCTCGGAGACAACCGGTGATGAGATTGGCAGTTCGCTGAATCAACCGATCGCCTTCGTCATGGCCAAAAGCATCGTTGGTCAGTTTCAATCCATTAATGTCCCCGATGATGATCGAAAGGGGAAGAAATTTAAAATTGTCCAGGCGATCCTTCTCTTTTTCAAAATAAGCCCGGTTGTAAAGTCCGGTCAGAACATCATGCTGACTCATGTACTGAATTTCCAATTGTTTGATCTTTTGATCGCTGATGTCCAAAATCAAGCCTTCCAAAGCTTCGACTTCTCCGGTTTCGTTATACAGCGGCTGTCCCTGCTCCAAAACCCATTTATGTTTTCCGGAAGCGGTGATGATAATGTATTCTTCGCGAACCGGAGTCCGGTTCTTGACGGCTTCGCCCCAAACCCGCCACAAATGTTCCTGGTATTCGGGAGCGATCAAATCATTATAGGATAAGTCGCGGTTGTTAAGCAAACTTTCGGGACGGTGTTCCGTCAAAGCAAAGCAGCCATCCGAAACGAACTGCATGGTCCACTGGCGATCGAAAAGACATTTGTAAGCCATTCCCGGAAGATTGGCAAGAATCACGCTTTTGCTTCGAACGCTTTCCTTCAAATCGTTTTCGATTTTCAGCTGCGCCGAAATATCGAAGAAAGTAATGACGGCCCCTTCGATTTTATCGTTGTGGAATTGAGGATAAGCATAGTACTCGATTTGAATCGGTGTTCCGTCCTTTTTCCAGAAAACATCGTCATCAATGCGGATCCCGATTCCGGTTTGCAAAGTCTTCAGGATCTCGCATTGCTCGGGCGGAATTATCTGATTAAAAGCGTTGCGATTGTGAAAAAGTTTGTGAGCATTTTTGCCTAAAAGTTCGTTTTGGCGAGTGTACCCCAGCATTCGCAAGCAACTGTTGTTGCAAAAAGTGATGGTTCCTACCAAACTGATGCCGAAGATGGCTTCCGCCGTTGAATCAAGGATGATGCGCAGCCGTTCTTCGCTCCGAATGATCTTTTCTTTTTCCATCTTCCGTTCGGTGATGTCCCGAACATTGGCGATGATGCTGGTGATTTTCCCGGAGATGTCACGCAAATACTGAATTCTTTGCTCGGTCAGAATGATGTCTCCGGCCTTGTTGATCATTTCGACTTCCATCGTCAGGATTTTGTTACCATCCTCGGTCTGAGGATTATCCGCGTCGACTTCGAATACGGTCATGAAACTATCGATCGAGGCTGAAGAAACGACGTTAAAGACGCTTTTGGAGAGCATCTCTGTCGCCGAATATCCAAGAACGTTCACAACCGGGGGACTGACGTAAGTGATCTGAAAGTCCATCCCAATGATCCAAACCATGTTCTTTAAATAATTGCTCATGAAACTGTCTTTGTCGTTTTGTTCCATCAGCGGTATTTCTGACGAATTGATCTCCTTAAGCAAGAGAACGGCTTGGTCTTTCTTCAAAGAGAAGATTTTAATCAAGTAATTTATCTGAAAAAACGAAGAGTAACCTTCATATTCTTTGAGGGTCTTGGTATTGGCCACTTCGCAAAACTGCTTCCAGAGCGAAAGTTCATCAAAGCTGTCAGCAAAAATGGCGCTGCCTTTCTTCTTGATGAGATTGCGGTGCGACATTTTCGTGATCTTTTCAAATGAGGAGTTGACATCCATGAATTGGAAGTCAACTGGTTTGTTTTGAGAATAAGTGATTTTCAAGCGTGCATAACCAGTGTCGCTTTTATCTAAAATTTGTTTCCACATAACCGACTTCATGAATGCTTCCTCTTCTTCGTTCTTTTGACTCTTCCATCAAAGCTCAAGCAATTTCCGAATAAATGATTTTCAAGCGAGTAAATCATTAAATGTTTGGCGTTGCAACAACATTATTTAAATATTCCGCTTTACGGGTTTTTCGATTGGCGTCCATTTGGCCTCCGGACGCATTACGAGAAACATTATAACATAAACCGAAAACGTTAAC
>CAYQUB010000128.1:0-4277 GCA_964420625.1 uncultured Bacteroidales bacterium
TAATAATCTTCCCGCGGCGGTAGGCATTGTCTTTATAAAGAATCAGGCTCAGGGCATCGACTTTTTCCCCATTCAACAAAATATCCATCCGCACCAATTTCGAAGGATGGTATTCCGATAATTGATAATCGAACGAGGCATATCCTTTCGTCGATGACTTCAGGCGGTCGAAGAAATCATATATTACTTCGGACAGCGGCATTTCATAAATCAGACAAACGCGAGTGGTTTCGATGTAGGACATGTTTTTAAAAATCGCGCGCTTGTTCTGACAGATTTCCATGATCGGCCCGACGTATTCCGACGGGGTCATGATGGTTGTCATGACATAGGGCTCTTCGATGCTGGTGATGAAATTCGGTTCCGGCATTCTTGACGGATTGTCAATGAAAATGGCGGTCTCGTTGGTCAAATTTACCTTATAACTGACGCTTGGTGCCGTCGCGATGAGATCGAGATGAAATTCCCGTTCGATCCGTTCCTGAATGATGTCCATGTGCAATAAGCCCAAAAAGCCGACCCTGAATCCAAACCCCAAAGCTTGCGAAGTCTCCGGTTCAAAGACCAAAGCCGCATCGTTTAGTTTCAGTTTTTCCAGCGCATCTTTCAATTCCGGATATTTCGCGTTATCGGTTGGGAACAACCCGGCGAAAACCATCGGATTTAAATGACGATATCCGGGCAGCGGTTCCCTAGCGGGGTTCGTACTATTGGTTATGGTGTCGCCGACGCGAACCATATTAATGTCCTTGATGGTGGCAGCCAAATATCCGACATCCCCGGCGGCCAAAAAGTCCCTTTTGACTTCATTGGGAGTATAAACCCCCACTTCGGTCACTTCGAATTCGGAACCGTTGGCCATCAGCAGGATCTTATCGCCCTTCCGGACGGTTCCATTGACCAAGCGGATGCTGGGGACGATTCCCCGGTAAGAATCGTAATATGAATCGAAAATCATGGCTTGAAGCGGGGCCATCGGGTCTCCGGTCGGAGCCGGTACCTTCTTGACGATCCGCTCCAGGATGTCGCGGACCCCGGTTCCGAATTTTCCGGAAGCGAGAATGGCATCATGAGCATCCAAACCGATTGAATCTTCGATTTCTTTTTTGACTTTTTCCGGATTGGCGTTTGGAAGGTCGATTTTGTTGATGACCGGGATGATCTCCAAATTATTGTCCAAAGCCATGTAAACATTGTTCAAGGTTTGGGCTTCAACGCCTTGGACGGCATCAACAACCAAAACGGCCCCCTCGCAAGCGGCCAAAGATCGGGAAACCTCATAGGTAAAGTCAACATGTCCCGGAGTGTCGATCAAGTGGAAAATGTAATCAATGCCATCATCGGCTTTGTAAGTAATTTCCACCGCGTTTAGTTTGATCGTGATACCCCGTTCGCGTTCAATGTCCATGGAATCAAGCAATTGTTCTTTCATCAATCGGGCTTCGACGGTATGAGTCATTTCCAAAATCCGATCAGCGATCGTGCTTTTCCCGTGGTCGATGTGAGCGATGATCGAAAAGTTGCGAATTCGCTTTTGTCTATCTATCAGTTCTTGTTTTCTGTCATTCATATTTTATTCCCATATTAATTATTCTACCCCATAATCCTCGAAAACGCAATCTTTTTCCATAATCCATCCGCAGAGCCTAACCATCGTCCGATATTTTTTCCAACCGTTTTTTCGAATTTTGGTGGTCAATTTCTTTGGAAAATGTTATAATGTTTTCGGTGATAATATGAAAGTCAAGTATCCTGATCCAACCATCAATAACCCAAAACTAAGCAAACCGAGTAAAGAAAACAGTCACGGAATGCTCTTTGAAAACGGCTTGAATATTTCCAACGAATATTACCGGATCCACGACCAGGCCATCATTTACAAAAAACCGACGCCCGTGCAAATTGTAAAAGTGGATTATCCGACCCGAAGCAAAGCCCGAATTACCGAAGCTTATTATCGCACCCCGTCAACCACCGATTATAATGGCATTTACCGCGAAAAGTACATTGATTTTGAAGCCAAGGAAACCAATAATCTGAGTTTTTCTTTCACGCACATTTACTCGCATCAAATCGATCATCTAAAGGGGGTTGCCAAACATGGGGGAATCGGCTTCATCCTCATCTATTACAAAAAAACCGGCGAAGTAGTCTTGCTTGACATCGCTGTTTTTGGAGAATTGCTTTCTCTCAGCGAAAACGGCGGCTTGAAAAGCATTCCGGTGGAGGTCGCGAAAACCCGAGGTATTTTGGTTAACCTGGGTTACACTCCGCCGATCGATTACCTTCGGGCCGTCGATCAGCTATATTTTCAAGAAAAAGAACCTCGCGCCTGAGCAAGTTATCGCTTCGGATGGAGGTTCGTTTTTTTTAATCATTGCAGGTAAAGGTCGGTAATGACGTCCTTAAGCGCAAAACCGAAAACCATCGCCAGGAAGGTGGACACCGCACAGTAACCGAAATTGTAAGTCACCGAATACCAGATGACCGATTCGCCAACGGGGGCATATTCCGCGAAAAACAAAATTCCGCTCAGCGTGTGAGATAGGAATTTGAACAATCCGCCCAAAAAGATGGCCAGCAGGAAAAACAGGACATTCTTCTTTTTCGCCTGAAAAAGACCGGTGACCGCGAATCCTATGCCAACAAAAATGTAGTCAAAGAAAATTGATCCCAAATGAAGGATGCGGCCATCCAAAAACCAGGAAATGATCCCGAAAATCGTTCCGCCCAAGAGCCCGTATTTGAAACCCCGGCGGAAACCGATGGCTAAAATTGGAAGCAGGGCCAAGGTAATGCTTCCGCCTTGTGGCATCTGCATGATTGGAACCGTTTCGCTGAGTATTTGCAACACCGTCCCCAAAGCCACCAACATGGCGGTTTCGGTCATGGCTCGAATTTGATTTTTCATAAAAAAACTCCTAGAATTAGATTTCTAGGAATGCGCGTGAAAAATATTTCCCTCCGCTAGCATTACCTAGATCAGGTTATGGGTCGTTACCATTACGTAACCTCTCAGCCGAAGCTCCCCGTGACAAAATCATTATAACACAAAAGCCGGTGTTTTACAACCGGCTTTCTTTATTTTGTTAGGTCCCAATCGATCGGTAGCTGATGAGTAGTTTCCAAGAAATGATTGCAACGAGAAAAATACTTTCCTCCGAAAAACCCGCGATAAGCGGACAAGGGACTGGGATGCGGAGCATTGATCAACAAATGATTCGGGTTAGTGATCAGCTCCCCTTTTTTTATGGCGTAACTTCCCCAAAGGATGAAGACGATTGGGGTCTTCTTGTCGTTAAGCAGCTTGAGGACGGAATCGGTGAACTGTTCCCATCCGTATCCCCGGTGACTATTAGCCACGCCTTCGCGGACGGTCAGGACCGTATTCAGAAGCAAAACGCCTTGTTTTCCCCATTTGGTCAGGTCTCCCCAGCGAGGCCTCGGAACTTGCAAATCGTTGGACAGTTCGGTCAGGATGTTTTCCAGCGACGGCGGGATCTTTACTCCCGGCCGGACCGAAAAACAGACGCCGTGGGCTTGCCCTTTTTCATGATAAGGATCCTGGCCAATGATCACGGCCCGGACATTTTCGTAATCGGTCAGGCGAAAGGCATTGAACAGGTCGCCTTTGGAGGGCAGGATGCAATGAATGTCGTATTCGCGTTCCAAAAACTGAACCAGTTTTAAAAAATAGGGTTTATGATATTCCGCATCAAGAAGCGAATCCCAACTTTGGCTGATGATCATGCTTTACTCCTTCACGATTCGCGGTTCAGACAACCCCGTGATGTCTTTGAATTGTTTATACCAGCCGTCGACGCAAGGCCGATTGAACGGATCCTTCTTCTGCTTGATCATTTCCATCAGTTTGGCCAGGTTATCCTGAATGATGGTTATGAGTTCGTCTGGGTATTGCAAGACTTTGATGTTGAAATCATATTCATCGCGGTCAAGCAAAAGAATTTCGCCATCCGGGAAAACTTTTACGTCCAGATCATAATCAATGTATTTAAGTCCTTCCCCGTCGATGACGAACGGTGAACTTAAGTTGCAATAGTAATAAATGTCATAAGTGCGAATCATGCAAATGATGTTGAACCAATAATTTTTGAAGAAATAGCAAATGGCGGGTTCGCGGGTTTTCCATTTACGCCCATCCCCGTCAATGACGTCGACTTTGTTGTTGACCAGAACGACCAACTCGTCCGACTCAAAGATTTTGTAGACATTTTTCCAAACGCGGTGCAGTTCGCCGTCGTGTTTGTAACTGATTA
>CAYQUB010000129.1:0-4250 GCA_964420625.1 uncultured Bacteroidales bacterium
CATCTTTAAAAGTGAAAATCAGCACTTATCTTGAAAAGAACCTAAAATAATATAGATATGGGAATAAAGCATCTTAAAAGCACTGGATTTATTAATTTGGTGACAATTATTTTGATGGACTATATAAAGATTGATTATATCATAAAACCGAATTAATTGACGAGACAATTTGCAACCATTCAATTTCCTGCCATCTTATTCAGTTGTGTATTTGATATGTCTTTTCGTTCTTCGGAAATTCACCTTAATTTTGGATTCAATTAGTAGCCTTTGTGTTTCCAATTTAAATTCACTTAATACTCCCACCAAGAAAATATATGCACAAGAAAAATTGTATGTCCCAATATCAGCTGTAGGAAGGGGTCCATGTTTCAAATGCCACATAGATTGGGTGCATCTCCGGGAAAGGGTTCATATTCGTCAAAATAATGTTTGTCAATTTCGCTAACTGCTACTGCTTCATCTTTAAAACCTATTTCGTTCAATGCTTGCAAAATAATCTTTCAAAAGGCCGTGAGAAGACCTTTCAAATGCATCAGGCATCACGATAACCCAAGTATCATTTTCTGCTTTGCCGCCAAGAAAAATTTTTCCAGAAGTAAAAAAAATATTATTTTAGATGACTATAAAGAAAGCCCAACTTATCGTTTTCTGAATCTATCCTACTTGCTATCGGGATGTCGTTAACAAAAGCACTTTTATTGAATGGAATTGTCGCTTATTTCGCATGAAATGGCGCGAAACCGATTTATTCATCACACAAAGGGAAGAATAGTGTGAACGAAAATTAAGTTTAATAGTTGGGCTTTCTTTATAGTCATCTTATTTTATGAATTTGTGGTCAATGAGTACCTGTTAAAGAATTATTGGTCACCACTAATTCTTTAACAGAACTTTCTTTTTACCCCTTATTAAAGCGCAATTTTGGGTTTTTTTGCTTTCTAATTAAATAAAGGATCTCATTACCATCAAACCCGGTAATTCTTGTCTTCCAGTTTGATTTGGTTCATCATGTACTTCATTCTTTCGATCAGCCGGTCGCTTTTCATTTTATTGATCTCATCTTTTGTCTCCATGAAATGCTCTTTAAGCAGATCGAAGTCATAGTTGGAGGTCATGCACAGCGGCAGATTCGATTCCAAGCGGAATTGAAGGATCGGCCCGAAGACCTCGTCGCGAATGAAGGAAGAATTGCTTTCTCCGCCGATGTCGTCAAGGATCAGCACTTCCGCGTATTTCAGTTTGTTTACGGTTTTCTCCAGTTCCCCGGTCGCAATCGAACTCTTGATGAAACGGACCAGGTCCGGATAATAAACCATCAGAACGTTCACGTTCTTTTTGGTCAGTTTCTTGGCCAATTGCATCATCAGGAAGGTTTTCCCGGTTCCAAAAGCGCCATGAAGAAATATGCCTTTGGTAAAACTTCCTTTTTGATAATGATCCTGAAAATTCATGATGCTTTTCAGAGCCATGTCCCGGGACTCATTGATGACCACCTTTTGGTTTTCAAAGCGTTCCTGATTGGGGAAAAACAACATCTCCAAATGAGATTTGTCTAAAACTTCGATTTTCGGACACGGGAAATAAACCAACTCCACTTTGCTTCCGTAGATCAGTTTGGTCTGCATGCCGATGGGATCCAGTTTACAGGATTTTCCTTTGCAATTTGGGCAGATGGCATCATTTTCTTTTTGGGCCAGAAATAGGCCCAAATTGTTTACAACGTCAGCTTCGGTCAGCTGATGCTTTTGGCAGAATTCCCGGA
Source organism: uncultured Bacteroidales bacterium (assembly GCA_964420625.1). Classification (GTDB taxonomy): domain Bacteria; phylum Bacillota_I; class Bacilli_A; order ML615J-28; family CAG-698; genus UBA2253. Next base: position 1,766 of record CAYQUB010000129.1, read on the forward strand.
TCAGAGCATCCTGAAGGATCGGCTCGGTTATCTTTTTGAGGTCGTATTTCATGAATGCCCCTTTCTAATCGTTGAAACGTTTGTTCGCTTCTTCAAGAACTTTTTTCTTTTCTTCTTCGGAAAGCGGCTCCGGCTTAACCGTTTTTTCCAAGTCTTTTTCGTATTTTTCGTACCAGTCCGGAAGTTTGGCGACTTTTTTGGCCGGGTTGTAGGTCTTTCCGGATCTTTCGGTTTGGGGCCGATTGAGGTAATCAAGCGCCGCTTTGGTATTCGTGATGTGGGCTCTGGCCCAGCTGTTGGCTATTTTTTCAAAATAATTGTATCCCGGCATCTCGCCTTGTTTTTGGTTGTTCACATAGAGGATCATGACATTGATGACCCCGACCGGGAACTTGGTATTGTTGATCAGATCTTCGAATATTTTGAGTTCCGATACCGCCGGCGCAATCCCGGAAAGGTGTTCCAAAAGATCCGCAGGCGCCATGCTGTCCAACATTTGGACCAATTGGTAAGTATTGTCATCCGTTTGGCTGTTCAGGAAAGCATCGTCGTCTTTGGTGACCACGCGCATGGTCTTATTCTTGTTTTTCTCCTGAAACAGATCTCTCGCATGTTTGGAAATGTCTTCATACTTCAGATCGCGATTGACGGTAATGGTCTTTTCGATGGCCGTTTTCATTTCTTCTTCGTTTAACTTGTAATTGAAGCTGATGGCCAGGATCTGCTGTTTGAATTCCTCGTCATCCAAGATCTTCGGATCGATGAAGGCGGAATCAAAACTCATCTTGAAAAATATGTAATCAAAGTCCGGGTTGAGGACTTTGACGCCTTTGCTGTTTTTGATCTTGAAGATCCGGTTGAACACATTCTCCACGTTTTCATGAGTGACGTCATAGACTTCATCAAAGGATTTGCTTATGTCTTTGTATGAGTGGAGGTTGGCCTGATCGGCGCCGGTTCGCATCTTCATGACCTCGACTTCCCCGATTTGGGTGGTTAAAAAAGATGACAAAAGCGTGCTTTGGAGAAATGAAGTTCGTGACAAAGGCGGCTTCAAGAGATACAAGAAGCCTTTCTGTTCATGAAAATAGGATTCGACCAGGGCCACGGCTTCAAGCTTGTGAAAAGCCTGAGTCAGAAAATTCAAAGAATTGAAGTTCAGCGAATCCAGGATCTTCTTGAAAGAATGCGGTTCATTGACGTCCAAAGTAAACAAAAGGTTATATAAGCCAAATCCATCAATTCCGATAATCGGCAGATACATTTGTGCCAAAACAAAATAGTCTTCGCCGCTTAACATGTGCTTTTGAATTACTTTAAAATTGTCATTGATGGTAATTGGCATAATCTTTTACCCCCGATACAAACTCACGCCCTTGAATGTCAGCTGTGAATTCAGTTGTTTATATAGTTTTTCAATGATTTTCTTGCCCGCAAGCCACGGGATCACTTTGTATGTGGTGACTTTGATGTCAATGGCGACTTCTCCGATATGGGTGGAAACGATGGTGACGGTCGCCGAATAAGCCGGGCAAACAAAGGCGATCTCATGAAACTGCTCCAAAACGGCTTTCACGGTCCCGCGTTCGGCCCGCACCAATTCCAGAACCGTCTCTTTCGCATCTTCGTAACGCCCCCGGTAATAATGCGTCCTGAGCGAAGGAATGGCTTGTTCTTCTCCGGTTTCGAAGTCATTGGAAAAATAATCTCTGATTTTCATTTGGTGATCCTCCTTAAGATGTCATCGATCTGACGATGCGTTTCCTTCACGGAACCATTGTTGTTGATGACGTGGTCTGCTTGGCTAATTTTTACTTCAACATCCATTTGGGCATTGATCTTTTGCAGCGCATAAGCTTCGGATATATGGTCGCGGGCCATCAGTCTTTTCAGCTGATTTTCCAAACTGGCATAAACGACGATCACCTGGTCGAACATTCCCTCCATTTTGGCTTCATAAAGCAAAGGAACATCCACGAAGACGATCTTTTGATTTCCTTGGGTCAGTTCCCGGATCCGGGCAATCACTTGCGGATGGATAACCGAATTCAAAAACAAACGTTCTTCGGTGTTCCCGAAGATGATCGCTCCCAACACTTTTCGGTTGATCTTTTGGTTTTCCAGGATCTTTTCCCCAAAATGTTGGGTCAGAACTTCCATGGTTTCCGGGCGATCCAGCTCGGTTTGAGCGAGCAGGTCGGAATCAACGATCGGAAATCCCTTTTTGGCCAAATACTTGGTGACAACGGATTTTCCGGTGGCAATCGAACCGGTAATGCCTATGATCATAGTATGTCCTCCGAGAAGTGATTTCAGTTTATTCTTTTTGGGTTTTTATGTCAAGTGCTTTTGACAGTTTTCGCAGACGTATGTTCCGCGTCCGCCCACCCTTATTTTCGTTATTTTTCCCTGGCATGCCGGACAGATCTCTTTGGTATGCACCAACAGCGCATTCTGAAAACGGCCGCTGACTTCGTGGGAAGAC
>CAYQUB010000130.1:0-4214 GCA_964420625.1 uncultured Bacteroidales bacterium
TGTTGGGTGTGTTTGGGTTTTGTTTGCGGAAAGGCCAAAGGTTTTTATTTTTCAGAATTCACCCGAACAAATCTTTTCGGCTGGTCCGGTCAATAATATCTCCCCATTCGCATTGTTTTTTACCCATACTTTTCCAAGCGGAAAAGAAACGGTGACTTCTTCATCGCAATAACCTTTGGCCTTTCCGATGACAAAACTGGCGGCCGCGCCCGTGCCGCAGGCCAGAGTCCACCCGACCCCCCGTTCATAAGTCCGAACCAAGAAATTGTCACGATCGACAACTTGAACGAAATCAACGTTGGCCCGGTCCCCGAAAACCGGATGATTGGAAATGGGCTCTCCGAGTTCCCGAACCTGAACCGAATCAACATTGAGAACAAAGACCACCGCATGGATCGCCCCGGTAAAAACCGCGCTGACCCGGACCCCAAACAAAGGCTGATTAAGAAATTCTGATTCGGTGGTATGGATCTGCAATATTTCCGGGTCAAAAACCGGTTTTCCCAAATTGGTTTTATAAAGATCGCCGTCCAAAAACTCCACGGTTTTGATTCCCGCGAGTGTGTTTACGGCCAATAACGGGCCGGGTGCCACTTTATGATCCTTACAATATTTGCCAAAGCAGCGCAAACCGTTTCCGCACATGGTTCCTTCCGAACCATCGGCGTTATAAAAAAGCATCGTGAGCGGATCTTTCTTGACGACGATCAGTCCGTCCGCACCGACGCCGATGTGGCGATCGCAGATTTTCTTCGCCAATTCCGGGTAATCAAGGGGCTGTTCCGCCACGATGATGAAATCATTCCCAAGTCCGTGATATTTGTGAAACTTCATAGCGTTCTCCTTGCTTATTATTATACTGCAAATCCCTTTGAAAACAAGAAAAAACGATTAGTCGCCCAATCGTTTTTTAGTCATTCAATATCAATTATCCGCATGCTGTTGGTGGTTCCGTGAACCTGTCCCCATCCGGAAGTCAGAATGATCGAAGATCCCGGTTTAAATCCGAAATCTTTGGCCACTTCAATCGCCTTGCTGTTGTATGACAAATAATCGGTGACATCCTCGCGGATGGTCGGGTTTACGCCCCAATAATAAGACAGCTTTCGACAGGTTTCGATCGAATCGGTAACCGCAATGATCGGTACCGATGGACGGAACTTGCAGATCCGTTTGGCGGTCCCGCCGGTCTCGGTGAAAGCCACGATCGCCACGACTTTGTCTAAAGTCAATGCACTTTGCGCAACGGCGATCCCGATGGCGTCATTATTGGTTCTTTGGCTGGTTTTGATGGCCTTGGCCAGTTTTTCCTCGTAAGGGATGATCTCTTCAATGGCTTTCGCGATCGTATCCATGGTTTCCACGGCTTCGATCGGGTAATCGCCAGAAGCAGTTTCCCCGGAAAGCATGATGGCATCCGATCCGTCCAAAATGGCATTGGCGACGTCGGAAGCTTCCGCGCGAGTCGGCCGCGGATTGGAAGTCATTGATTCAAGCATATGGGTAGCGGTAATGACCGGTTTTCCGACTTCATTGGCTTTGGCAATGATCTTCTTTTGATAGATCGGGACCAATTGCGGCGATACTTCCACGCCCAGATCGCCGCGGGCGACCATGACTCCGTCCGCAACGGACAATATTTCTTCCAGATTGTCATAGCCTTCTTGGTTTTCGATCTTAGCGATGATCTCCATCGATTCATGGCCAACCGAACGCAGGATTTCCCGAATGTCTAAGACATCTTTGGCCGTCCGGATGAAAGACGCTGAAACCAGATCGCAGTCGTTGGCCGCCGCGAATTTAAGGTCTTCGCGGTCTTTATCGGAAATGAAAGGCATGCTTAATTTAACATTCGGGACATTGACGCCTTTTTTGGATTTGATGATCCCCGAGTTTTTGACCACGCAACGCAAAACATCGTGATTGGTTTCTAAGACGTCAAGACGCATTTTCCCGTCATCGATCAGCAGATAGTCGCCGACTTTGATGTCAAGAAACAGCTCCGGGCTGGAAATGTGAAACTTTTCGGAAGTTCCGTTGATCTCCGCTTTGTAAACCAAGACTTCCTGGCCTTTTTTGAAGGCCGCCTGTCCGTTTTCAAAGATCCCGGTCCGGATCTCCGGACCTTTGGTATCGGCCATGATGCCGATGTAGCGGTTCATTTTCGCCGAGATTTCGCGAATGTTTTTGATCCGCGAACCATGTTCCTCATGATTCCCGTGCGAAAAATTGAGGCGGGCCACGTTCATCCCGGCCTTGATCAATTTTTCCAACATCTCCGGCGATTCCGAAGCGGGTCCGATGGTACATACTATTTTGGTTCTTCTTTTCATAAATTGCTCCTTTGGCAGAATATGGATATTATACTACTTTTTTAGGAAATTGGTAATGAAAACGTTAAATCAAAAATTCCCGGTTCTTAAAACGGTCATGAGCCTAAATCAAAGCCGAAATCGTCCGCGTTCATGATCATGTTAACATATTCGATTTGCGCTCCGCCGTTCAGAAGCGCAATCGGATCGGAAAAGGTAAAAAAGGTGATTCCTTTTCCGCTTTACATCATGGCCCTCATTTCCCGCCTCCGTTTAGACCAAAGGACCCCAATGTCTCTCTCGACGATATCGCAAATTCCGCTTCTTCAACCCCGTGGTTTGCTCCGTAATATTTCTTTAAATCCTTTATTTCAAGTTGATCTTGTTTCGCTCCCCATTGTTTTCTTCTTCATCGTCATATCACAAAACCGGATTATTTCCAAACTTAAAAAAAACCCTTTTTGGATACCGCCTGGCGTTGCTCGCAAAATTTATATATTCCGAAGAAAAGCCCATAAACCGATACTCCCAAATCGGTCACTGCGGCCATCAACAAAACGATCCCGACGATCCTTTGAGTTTTGGAGCTTGCGTTTCAAAGAAAAAAATACAAAATGATCGCCGGAAGCACCGGCGCAAGCAAAAAGAGAACATGGAAAAGACTCCCCATTTTGAAGGTCAAAAGCCTCTCGCCATCATTTCGGGTCACCTTCATTCCGGGCATTCCCGATGTTTTTCAGTTTCAATCCGCTTTTTGCTTGGTGACTTTTTCCGGTTCGGACAGATGAACAACCATCTGAGGAAAAGGAATCTCGATCTGGTTTTTATCGAACAATAATTTCATGGCCCGATTCAGGTCCCGAGTGACCTGATATTTTTTGGACTCCTCGGTTTTCGCATAAACGCGGATCGTGACTCCCGAATCACCCAAAGACTGAACCCCTCGATAGAAAGGCCCTTCCGCGATGTCAGGGATCTCTTCCTTTATCTTTCCTAAATTATTCTTGATGATGGTTTCCACTTTTTCCAAATTTTCACCATAAGCAATGGAAATGTCACAGATGGCCGGAGACAGATGCGAGGACGTATTGACGGCACTTCGGATGTCCGAATTGTTGATGGTTTTGATGTCCCCGTTCACATCCTCGAATTTGGTGGTTCGGATGCCGATTTCGGTCACCATTCCCCGAAAGTCGCCGATCTGGATGACATCGCCAACCGAAAATTGTTTTTCAAAAATAAGAAACAAGCCGCTCAGGACATCTTCGATCAAACTTTGGGCCCCGAAACTGATCGCCAATCCCAAAATTCCCGCACTGGCCAGCAGAGTCGGTGTTTCCACTCCCCAAGCGCTTAAAATCAGGAATAACCCGACGATGAGGCTTCCGTAGCGGATGATGCTGATCAAAAGGTCTCCGATGGTCTCGCCGCGATGGCCGCGAGCGGTCAACAGCAACACCAGGAATTTTAGGACCTGGTTAAGGATCCACATGAAGATGATGATGGTCGCGGTTTCCAAAAGATTGACATAATTGTCTGTGAAGAATTTTACGATGTTGAAGAATTTACCGACGCTGTTGGAAATCACATCTTCAAAGACCGTTCCCCCAAACAAATACGGGGTGGCGATGGCCAAAAATAACAAAACAAAAATGGCAGCTGCAACGACGATGATTTTAATCTTTTCTTTTTTCGTTCTTTGTTTGAATTTTAACATAGATTCTTCTCCTTTAAATACATATTCCGGTTTATCCGTTCAGCTCGCCGACCAGACACCAAGGAAATGAAGTTTGGGGATCAATGGTTTTGGTGGCATAGATTTCGATTTTATAAACAGAGCCTGCCAAGATGGCAATTTCTGAGACTCCATGTTGCAAACCAACCCCAAACACACCCAACACA
>CAYQUB010000131.1:0-4205 GCA_964420625.1 uncultured Bacteroidales bacterium
GGCGGACCTTTCTTAAGCGAGAAAGCTCCGACTCCGGAAGTCATTGCCGCGTTGGAAGCCAAATACGGTTTGGATAAACCGCTCATGGTGCAATATTGGACTTATTTGAAAGACATATTGCATTTTGATTTTGGACCGTCTTTGAAACAAAGAGGCCGAGATGTCATTGACATCATCCTGACCGGATTCCAAACTTCCGCGAAAGTCGGAGGGATTGCGGCCGCCATCGCCATTGCCCTGGGAATCACCCTCGGTTCGATTGCCGCCATCCGACGAAACAAACCGATTGACAAAACCATCATGGTGCTGTCAACCGCCTTTGTGGCCACTCCCGGCTTCATCATCGCCTCCTTCTTCCTGATCATCTTTTGCGTGAAACTGCCGTGGTTCCCGGCCCGGGGCGATACTTTCTTCGGGCTGATCCTGCCGATTGTTTGTTTGAGTCTGTATCCGATGTCTTACATCACCAGGCTCACCCGTTCATCGATGCTCGATGTCTTGGGACAGGATTACATCAGAACGGCGAGGGCCAAAGGCGTCAGCCGCAATAAAGTCATTTTCAAACATGCCCTTAAAAACGCCTTGATCCCGGTCCTTACTTACATCGGACCGATGATCGCGTACATTTTGACCGGCAGTTTGGTAGTTGAAAAGATATTCTCCGTACCGGGACTTGGCCGTGCCTTTGTCAACAGCATTACCAACCGAGATTACACTCTCATTATGGGGACAACGATTTTCCTGGCGTCGGCCATCGTCATCATGACTTTGGTCACCGACATTCTGTACAAACTTGTTGACCCGCGCATTGACTTTAGTTAAGGAGTGGCAATCATGGAAAAAGAAGTTAAAAAAATAAAGAAAAACCCGTTTAGTTTTCAGCTGAACGTCGATAAGCTGCTGCCGGCGACGGATGAGGAAAAAGCCCAACAGGACGTGATGCGCGAAAGCACCACCTTCTTCAAAGACGGGATCCGGCGCCTAAGCAAAAACAAGATCGCCATGATCTGCTTTATCGTGGTCGCCCTCATTACCTTAATGGCCATCTTCGTGCCGATGTTCTATCCGTACTCCTATGAAGAACAGTTGGGGGTTCAGCCCGGCGAACCGGTTGACGGTTCCTTTGCGAATTTGCGGCCTTTTGAATACGGAACCACCGAACAGGCCATTCGGGCCGCGGGCGGGCAGGTCTTTCCGCACGTCTTCGGAACCGATGACGCCGGCCGGGACTATTTCATCCGGGTCGCTTACGGAACCCGAGTCTCGCTGGGAGTCGGATTCTTTGCCAGTCTGCTGGTTTTGATGATCGGGATGCTCTACGGATCGATCTCGGGGTATGCGGGGGGAAAGACCGACTTGATCATGATGCGGGTCGTGGACATCATTTACGCTTTGCCGGACATGTTGGTCATCATCCTATTGTCGGTAGTTTTAAGAACCACGCTGACCGATTTGGGCGGGGTCTTCGAAGCCATCGGGACGAACATGATCTCCATCTTCATCGTCTTCGGTTTGCTGTACTGGGTGGGAATGGCCCGGCTCATCCGCGGCCAGATCCTGAGCATCAAGAAACAGGAATTCGTGCTGGCGGCCCAGTCGATCGGCGCTTCATCGGCCCGGATCATCCGGAAACACCTGCTTCCGAACTGCATCAGCGTCATCATCATTTCCACCGCTTTGCAGATCCCGTCGGCGATCTTTACCGAAAGCTTCCTGAGTTTCTTGGGACTGGGCGTTTCGGTTCCGATGCCCAGCCTGGGGTCCCTGGCTTCCGAAGCCCTGTCGGGAATTTATTCATACACTTACCGTCTGGTTATTCCGGCGCTCACCATATGCCTCATAGTTTTGTCATTGAACCTGCTTGGTGACGGTCTGCGCGATGCGTTTGACCCGAAACTGCGAAACTAGGAGGGCAGCATGAGTTTATTAGAAGTCAAAGATTTACATACTTCCTTCTTTACTCCGATCGGCGAAGCCAAAGCCGTCGACGGCGTCTCGTTCACGCTCGATAAAGGCGAAGTCCTGGGCATTGTTGGCGAATCCGGCAGCGGGAAAAGCGTGACCGTTTATTCGGTCCTGCAGATCCTGACCAACCCGGGCCGCATTGTCAGCGGAAGCATTAAATATGATGGCCAGGAACTGGTCGGAGCCGGGGAACAAGTCATGCGGACGATCCGCGGCAACAAGATCAGCATGATCTTCCAGGATCCGATGACCAGTCTGAATCCGGTCTATACCGTCGGCAATCAATTGGAAGAAGGCATCCTGCTTCATACCAACCGAAACAAAGAAGAAGCCCAAGCCCGGGCTTTGGAGATGCTGACGATGGTCGGCGTCAACGATCCCGTTAAACGGCTGACCCAGTATCCCCATGAATTATCCGGAGGCATGCGCCAACGGGTCATGATCGCCATGGCTCTGGCTTGCGAACCGGACATCCTGATCGCCGATGAACCGACGACCGCCCTGGATGTCACCATTCAGGCGCAAATATTGGAGATCATCAAGGACCTTCAAAAACAACTGGGGATGGCCACCATCCTGATCACCCATGACTTGGGCGTCGTCGCCGGAATGTGCGACCGCATCATGGTCATGTACGGCGGCCGGATCGCGGAAAAAGGCACTGCCGATCAGATCTTTTATAACCCGAAGCATGAATATACCAAAGGTTTGATGCGATCGATCCCAAGCGCGATCGCCAAAAAGGAAAGATTGATCCCGATCGCCGGAACCCCGGTCGATCTGCTTAACATGCCTGAGGGTTGTGCTTTCTGCCCGCGCTGCGACCAAGCCATGAGAGTTTGTCTGACTCGCAAAATGGACGAGATCGAAGTTGAAGACGGTCATTTCGCATCCTGCTGGATGAATCTCAAAAAGGCCGTTGAAGAAGGCCGGGTCACTTTGGTTCCGGAAGAAGTTCCGGAACAGCCAAAAGAGGAGGTGACCGTCAATGCCTGAAAAAGTATTAAACCAAAACGGGGCCGAACCGGTTGTTGCGGAACCGCCGTTGGCTCCGGATCCGGACAGTTTGCTTGAAGTCCGCCATCTCAAACAATATTTCTCCATTCCGACCGGCTTTTTGAAAAACACCGATTTGAAAGCCGTCGATGACATTTCTTTCAAGATCAGACGCGGGGAAACCATGGGTTTGGTTGGCGAAAGCGGCTGCGGTAAAACCACCGTCGGCCGGTCGATCCTCCATCTGTACAAACCGACCGGAGGGGAAGTATACTTTCGGGGGGAACTGGTCGATTCCAAAGAAAGCATTACCCGACTGCGCCAAAAATCGTCCATGGTTTTCCAAGATCCTTATTCATCCTTAAATCCGCGGATGACCGTCGGGGACATCATCGGCGAACCGCTGGACGTTCATCATTTGTATAAGACTTTGGAAGAACGGAAGCAAAAGATCCATGAACTGATGAGCATCGTTGGTTTATCCAGCGAACATTCGACCAGATACGTTCATGAATTCAGCGGCGGCCAGCGTCAAAGGATCGGGATTGCCCGGGCTTTGGCGGTGGATCCGGATTTCATCGTCTGCGATGAACCGGTCTCCGCTTTGGACGTTTCCATTCAAGCCCAGATCATCAACATGTTCGAAGATCTCCAAAAGAAATTCGGACTGACTTATTTGTTCATTGCCCATGACATCCACATCGTGGAACACATTTCCAACCGGATCGCGGTCATGTATCTGGGCAAGATCGTCGAGATCGCCGATGCCATGGAAGTTACCGGTAATCCCCTTCATCCTTACAGCGAGTCCTTGCTGTCCGCCGTTCCGGTGGCGGATCCGATCAAAGCAAGGTCGCAAAAACGGATCATTTTGGAAGGCGATGTGCCTAGTCCGCTTCGGGTTCCGTCCGGGTGCGCTTTTCGGACCAGATGTCCGCGAGCCACTGCGGAATGTGCCCTCACTACCCCGGCTTTGGAGGAAATTTTGCCTAACCATTTCGTGGCTTGCCTCCATGTTCGTCTTAAAAGCGAAGATCAAGACCAGGCCCAAAAATAACCTCTTGACGAACGCTGGAAATTTTGATAAACTTAATGCGTAATAAGCGCGAAGTTTATATACAACTTTTCTTTGAAGGGAGAAAAACAAAATGAAACAAGTCTTTAAAAAAGCCGTTGTTTCTGTTCTGCTTATGCTTAGCCTCTTTGGATTGGCTGCCTGCGGCACCAAGAACATTGACAAGCTA
>CAYQUB010000132.1:0-4194 GCA_964420625.1 uncultured Bacteroidales bacterium
GTTGTTTCTGATTCGTTCATAAAATTCGTCGTCGATGATGGAATAGCAGTCGATGTCGGCGACGGTTCCGTTATAAAGCAGGTATCCTTTTCTTCGGATCCCTTCATGCGTCAGTCCCAGTTTCTCACAAACCCGGCGGGATTGGGCATTGTCCGGAAAAGTCGCACATTCAATCCTTTTCAGGCCCAGGGTATCAAATCCCCAAGCAATCAGTTTCTTGGAAGCTTCGACCGCATACCCCTTTCCCCAGTAATAGGGGCTGATCGTATATCCAAGTTCGGCTTTATGGCCCATGGTATAAGTGTGCAATTCAATGGTCCCGATCATTTTTCCGCTGTTTTTCAAAACGACGGAGAAGACTCCCAATTGGCCGTACTTCCGTTTTCCCTGAAACATTTTGATGATGGCCTTGGTTTCCGCCGGCGATCCGTGGGGCTGCCAACCGGCGCTCGGGCCCACATATGGCAATTTCGAATACTCATACATGTCTTGATAGTCGCCGTCTTCTACTTCCCGCAAGATCAGACGCTCGGTCGTCAATACCGGCAATTTGTTCTCCATATTGTCACCTTTTTTCCTATATTATACCATAATGACCGCTCTATGCAATAAAAAAACCGAAAGCTCGGCTTTTTTGTTGTCATCATTCAACGATTTTGATGGTTTGTATTTTCGTTGGTTTTTTGGTCGAATCGCTGATTTCCACGATGATGGCATTGAACTGCGTCTTTCCTTCATCCTGAGGAGAAAACTTCTCGATGCCATTGTTCATGTAGCGATCAAGGATGATGTCTTTTCGGACGCCGATGACGCCTTCCAGCGGTCCGGTCATCCCCACATCGGTGATGTAAGCCGATCCGCCCTCCAAAATCCGGGCATCATTGGTTTGGACATGGGTATGCGTTCCATAAATGATTTGGATGGCCCCGTCAAAAGTATAACCGTAGGCGATCTTCTCGCTGGTGGCTTCGCCGTGGAAATCGCAGATGTAGATGTCGCTTTTTTCGTTTTCTAACAATTCTTTGGTCTTCAAAAACGGCGAAGCGATCTCTCCGGTCATGAACACCTGCCCGATCATTTGCATGACGGTAATTGAGATGCCGTTATAATTGATGGTCGCATAGCCCTTTCCCCGGCTGTTCTCCGGAAAATTATACGGACGGACCAAATTCGGAGCATCATCAATGTATTTAAAAATGCTCTTGTTGCTGTAAGAGTGGTTTCCGAGGGTGATGGCATTGACGCCTTGTTCCAAATACCATCGGTAATGACCTTCGTTGAGTCCCCGGCCATGGGAAGTATTCTCGCCGTTAACGACGATGAAGTTGATCTTCTCGGACTCTTTAATTCTTTTTAGGTTGCGTTCGAAACAGCTTCGGCCCAATTTCGAGAACACATCGCCAACAATCAATATTTTCATAATTACTCCGATCTTGGTCAATTATAACATAAAATCCGTCCAAGGACAATAAAAAAAGTTCCGAACTTAATGATGACATTAAGTCCGGAAACTCCTATTTTGCTGTTTCATGAACCCTGGTTTCACGGATGACCGTTACTTTGATGGTTCCAGGATAATTAACGTTTCCTTCGATTTTCATGCGAATGTCGCGAGCCAATTTGTGAGCGGCCAAATCATCGATCTCTTCCGGCTTGACGAGAATTCTGATTTCCCGTCCGGCTTGGATGGCATACGATTTGTCTACGCCTTGGAACTCGTTGCAAATCTCTTCGAGTTTGCTTAAACGTTTGATGTAGTTTTCAATGGATTCGCTTCTTGCTCCCGGTCTTGCCGCCGACATGGTGTCTGCAGCCGCAACCAATTGGGAAATGACCGAAGTCGGTTCTACATCTCCGTGATGGGAAGCAATGGCGTCGATGACCACTGGGTTTTCATGGAATCGCTGGGCGAGTTCCACGCCGATGTCAACATGGCTGCCTTCCATTTCGTGGTCAACAGCTTTTCCGATGTCATGAAGCAATCCGGCCCGGCGCGCCAACAATTCGTTGCTTCCTATTTCCACAGCAAGCTTTCCACTTAAGAATGCTACTTCCAAGGAATGCGCCAAAGCGTTTTGTCCGTAACTGGTTCGGAACTTCAAGCGTCCGATCAGCTTCACGATCTCCGGGTGAACTTTTCCGATCCCGGTATCAAAGACGGCTTTTTCGCCGGTCTCTCTGATTTCAACATCCAGTTCTTTTTTGAATTTACTGACTAATTCTTCGATTCGCGACGGCTGAATTCTTCCGTCTTGGATCAAGGTTTCCATGGTTCGTCGGGCAATCTCTCTTCGGATCGGATCGAATGACGATAATACCACGGCTTCCGGAGTATCGTCGATGATGATGTCGACTCCGGTTGAGGCTTCGATGGCCCGGATGTTCCGGCCTTCGCGGCCGATGATTCGGCCCTTCATTTCATCGTTTGGCAGCGGTACTACCGAAACGGTGGTTTCGCTGATGGTTTCGCCGGCGTATTGTTGAATCGCATTTGCCAGTAGACTTTGGGCTTGGCGATTAACTTCAATTTTGGCTCGGTCTTCAGCTTCCTTAATGATTTGGGCAACTTCCATTGACATGTCCTCTTGGACTCGTTCAATGATGATTTTCTTGGCGTCTTCTACATTTAATCCGGAAATTTCAAACAATTTCTTGTTTTGTTCCGCAATGAGTTCGTCCACTTTGCTATATTGTTTATCAAGCTCGCTTTTTCTTTGTTCTACTTTCTGTTCCTTTTGATTCAAAACTTCTTCTCGTTTATCAAGATTGCTCATTCGGTTGTCAAGGCGTTCTTCGCGCTGTGACAGCTTTAGCTCCAACTCCGAAGTGGTTCGGCGTTTGTCTTTGATTTCACGGTCAAATTCTTGTCTTTGATTTCGAATCTCACGTTCATTTTCTTGCTTTAATCTGAAGGTCTCTTGTTTGAATTCGATTAAAGAAGCTTTTCGATTTTCTTCAGCAACTTTCTTGGCATCATCAATCAGTTTGGCGGCGGATTTTCCCGCTTTCGCATAATGATTCTTGAATAATAAATAACCGATGCCCAGTCCAACAACTAATAGCAGAATGGAAGCAACTACATAAATGGAGATCTGCGCAAGAGTACTCATCAGGGTGATGATTCTTTGCATTTCTTCTTCTACCTCCATCAAGTGATTTATAATTATCTAAATTATAGTCTACTGACGTATTATACCTTAAATGGCCCGATAGGTCAATGAAAAAGTTTAATCCTTCCGGTTTCTTTTCGAAAATCCTGGTTTTTTCCCCAAATCAAGTGATAAACACCGGCCCAAACAAAAACCGGGCTTTACGAGTGCCCGGTTTGGTTATTATTCAAGAGTTTTCACATTCCCCTTCATCTTTTCCCGGATCTTGGTTTCGATCTCCGTGGCCAGATTAGGGTTGTTCTTCAGATATTCTTTTACATTTTCCCGGCCTTGGCCCAGTTTCTCGCCGTTGTAAGCGAACCAAGCCCCGCTCTTTTCGATGATCTCGCCGGCGATCGCCAAATCAAGGATCTCGCCTTCGTAGGAAATGCCCTTTCCGTAGATCAAATCGACTTCGCAGACTTTGAAAGGAGGCGCCACCTTATTCTTGACGACTTTGATGCGGGTGATGTTTCCGATGATCTCCGTTCCGATCTTGATGGCATCGATCCGGCGGATGTCGATCCGAATGGTCGCATAGAACTTAAGCGCCCGGCCCCCGGAAGTGGTCTCCGGCGATCCAAACATGACGCCGACCTTTTCGCGGATCTGATTGATGAAGATCGCGATGGTCTTGCTTTTCGAGATGGCGCCGCTCAATTTTCTCATCGCCTGAGACATTAGTCGGGCTTGCAGCCCCACATGAGCATCGCCCATGTCTCCGTCAATCTCGGCTTTCGGAACCAAGGCGGCGACCGAGTCGATGACGATGACGTCAATGGCATTGCTGCGGATCAAGTGCTCGGCGATTTCCAAAGCCTGCTCGCCGGTATCCGGTTGCGAGATGATCAAATTGTTGATGTCAACCCCAAGGTTTTTCGCGTACAAAGGATCAAGCGCATGTTCGGCGTCAATGAAGGCCGCATAACCGCCGGCTTTTTGAGCCGAAGCGATGGCATGAAGCGCCAAAGTGGTTTTACCGCTGCTTTCCGGTCCGTAGATCTCAACGATTCTTCCTTTCGGATAACCGCCGACTCCCAAGGCC
>CAYQUB010000133.1:0-4153 GCA_964420625.1 uncultured Bacteroidales bacterium
ACCGGGAAATGTCAAAGGTGAGGCCGCAATGCTGCAGTTCACTCCGGACGGAGTAAAAGACCCAGGACTTCTGATTTACGCCGGAACCGATCAAACCAAGAAACACAATTCTTATGGAGACATCAACGGATTTAAAGATTTGGCCGCCGGAACCGTGCAAGTCGTCTATGTCACTGGCGGAAACGTGTTTGACGGAGCCACCACTCGCCAACAATTCGCCGATGCGGCGTTCTCGTTTGATTTCATTCCGTTTGCATTGGCGACTTTGGACGGAACCTTTGCGAAAGACCCTCGGGTTGTTTTCGTAAAGACATCCATCGCGGTTGCAACCAAAGAGAAGACCGGTGAAGAGACTTATTACATTAGCGAAGTCATCGGCCAAGAAATCGTTGTGACCCCAAGCGAAGACGGATGGAAACTTCCGACCGATCTTCCGGTTTACCCAACTTACACCCCAACCGCCATACCGGCAAACTGCAAAGGTAAAGTCGTATTCCATTATCAGAAATGGGATGGCAACTATACCGGAGTTGGCCTTTGGACTTGGGGAAACGGAACTGACGGCTCAGCCAACGGCGTGGCCATGACCGGTGTTGACAGTTTCGGATCAGTAATGGAGATCATGGTTGACGACGATGCTTCCGATGCTATCGGCATCATCCCGATCGGAGCTGACATCGGCCTCGAGACTCGTTGGAACTATCGGGAAACTCCGGATGGGCAACAGATCAATTTTGATGTAACTGCCATCAAAGCCGGAACCGTAACCGAAATTCACGCTTACTACTTCCAAGGCGGATTGCAACAAGTATTTGTAACTAATCCAGCCAAAGCCAACATTTTCGTTTTGTACTATGATCAAACCGGAACCTATGAAACTAATCTCGGAGTACATGCATGGGGCGGATGGGAAAATTTCCTTGAACCAGCCTGGGCAACTCCAGCCGAAATTTTCGTGGATGGTTTCAAATCGCCGCTGGCTACCCCGGTTCAGGGAAAAGCGGCCATGTTGCAATTCACTCCTGACGGAATAAAGAACCCGGGTTTGCTTGTCTACGCGGGAAGCGATGAAACCAAGAAACACACTGGCGACATTTCTGGATTCCAGACCATGACTGCCGGCGAAGTTAAGGTTGTTTATGTCACCGTCGGAACCATCTTTAATACTCGGATCGAATTCGCACCAGTTGCGTTCGGCGGAACCGTCACTTTTGTTGACGTATACGGCGACGTTGAATATGTTCGCGACATCATGGGTCTGATTGATCTCTTGACTTATTTTACCCTGAAACAAGGCGAAACTGTTGTTCCAATTTTACAAATCGACTACAATACTACTGCTGATTCAACCAACGAATTCGTTATCCAATTGGCAGAAGCAAATGAATTGGACAATACAAAAGCTTACACATTGTATTTCAACAACGGGCTTGAAGGCGATTTATTGTTGACTGCTGAAATGGCTCTTGATCTGGATGCTGAAGCCCCAGTCATTACGTTGGTAGATCCTGATACTGTCATCACCGTTGACTTGGGAGAGAAATGGGACCAAGCATTATTTCCTGTTTACCGAGTAACTGATGACCGCGATGCCAACCTTACTTCAAAAGTTTATGTTGCTCCGGGAGAAGGAACATTGGATACCAATCAAGTTGGCGTATATCCAATCACTTTGGAAGTCGTCGACGAATGGGGTAACGTTGGACAATTGGAATTCAACATTACCGTTGTTGGTCCGGAAAGCGGATGCAAGACCAATAGCGGAAGCATAATGGTTGGATTCGGTTTATTGGGACTGGTATTCTTCTTCAGACGAAGAAGATTTGCGTAAGCGGAAAGGAGATATAAAATGAAAAAAATAGTTGCTTTAATCTCCGCATTTGTGTTATTGTTCATTATCGTTGGTTGCACTGCCCCGACAACGTCAACCACCGGAGAATTAATCAAATTCGATGAAACCCAATCAAAATCACAAGTAATAAAAGTTTGGATGGATGATACCGAGGGCGTGTTCATGGCCGAGATCATTCCGGCTTTCGAAGCGCTCAATCCGGGAATCACCGTTGAATTCCAACACATGGGAACCGTGGATGCTCGTGAAAAATTAAAAACATACGGGAAATCCGGAAAGGGCGCCGATGTGTTCCAATTCCCTCATGACCACATGGCCCAAGCCATTCTGGATGATTTGGTTTATGTGTTGCCAGATGCAATGAAGACTCGTTTGGAAGAACGCATTCTGCCGGTTGCGATGAACATCGCTACATCGTGCTATGACGATGAAACCGGAAGCTTCGAATGTGCCGCCGGAACCGAAAAACGTTTGTTCGCAGTTCCAATTTCCATCGAATCGGTCACCATTTATTATAACAAAGCTTTGGTAACAGAAGCTAATCTGCCGGCTACTTTTGAAGAACTGCTGGCTGACTCAGCTGTTTACCGCGCTGCCAACGAAGGAAAACGCTACTTCGCAACCGGATCCCACTGGGCTGATGCTTATTTCTTGCAAGGAATATACGGAGCATTCGGATGGACGCCGTTTGGACCGAACCTAAGCGATGCAACCGAAGTCGGCTTTGAAGCGGAGGAATCCGTTGCGGCCATCCAATGGATGATTGATAACTTGAAACCGGAAGTAACCGGAGAAGGCACTCATAACTCCATCAATGGCTTGACCCTTTTCGAAGAAGGAACTTTACCGTTTGTAATGACCGGTCCATGGAGCACCCAACAATTCCGGACCGCGGGCATTGATTTTGGAAACATCGTCCTTCCGACCATCAACGGAAACGCTCCGAAGACTTTCGCGGGCGCGCAAATGGTTTCGGTTTACAAATATTCCAAAAACGCTGACGCCGCCATGAAGTTTGTTGAATTCTTGCAAAGCAACCAAGCTGCGGAGATCCTTTATCGGACTTCCGGAGATTGCCCAGCTTTGAAAGACACCATTCTTGAAACCATTACCGGAATCAAAGACGATGCAGTCATTGCCACCATGTTGGAACAATTGTCTACTTCCGTGCCAATGCCAACCATCCCAGAAGTAACTTACTACTGGGGACCAGCTGAATCAATGATGAAAAACATTTGGAATGCTGATGGAGTAATTGCCGCTGAAGTGATTACCGCCGAAAAAGCCTATAAAGCAAGCAGAGATTTGGCATCTTAATGAACAATAAGTGAAATTAGGTGGCCTTAACCGGCCACCTGTTTCTTATTAGGAGGTAAATTGTGAAAAGGAAAATTTTGCACATACTGAAAGCCGTTGCTTCCGGGTTTATTTGGGGGTTAGGTCAAGTCTTCAACAAACAATTTTGGAAGGCGTTGTTTTTCTTTGTCTTTTTTGTAATGCTGTTTTCCATTGAAATTGGGACAAGCCGTTATTTCACCGGCTTTTCCCCGTATGAGAAAGTCCCCGGCGTGGACTTTAATCAGAACTTTGTCAACCGTTTCATCAGCACTTACAAAGCGGACGTGCTTGACGGAATGCCAGCGATGACTTCTTTTGATACCTTTTACAATGAGCACAAAGCCGATGACTTTACTTCCGAAGAACTGATTGAGTTTTTAGCCATCGACATCAAAGAAGGAAGCAAGATAAAGTACTATGTGTTAGCGGAAGAACTTCAAGCTTCCGAAGCCAATAAAGGGAAAGACCGGGTAACAGATTTGATTCCCGGCGAAGATGAGGGGGCAATTTCGGGGTTAACCGGCTTTACGCCCATCTTTACGACTTACCAATCCCCGGGAGGGATTGAATATTACAAGTATAATCAAGGCACTGCCAACGATCCGGAATATGTTTACATCAACGCCAATGATGAAAATGACCAATTGACGGCTGCCGAGATAAGCGGTTTCGATCAGTTGGATCGGCCCGGATACATCTATGCCAACGCGGATTATACAAAATTCTACAATGAAGTGGACATTTATAAAAATGCTGTTCTGACCGTTTACCGGTTCGACAATATCCTCGATGAGAACGACCGGATTCTTAAAACGGATCCGTTGTCCGCTGTTTTAACCAAAACTTCCAAAATTCCGGATTCCCTTTTTTATAACGCGACCACGATCTACGGGTACTTCAATCCGGAAGGAAAAGGCGGAAAATATCGAGCGACGGTGTTTTCAGCATATTTATCCGAGTATT
>CAYQUB010000134.1:0-3987 GCA_964420625.1 uncultured Bacteroidales bacterium
TGTGTTGGGTGTGTTTGGTTTGTTGTGGGTAAAATGAAATCCATCATCGGCGAAGCCGCGAAGGAAGAGGAAAATGTTGAATAACCTCGAAGATAAGATCAAACAGGTTGCTGCCAGTTTGGGCCTTCCGCTTCGAAACACCGAATTGTACGTCATGGCCTTTACCCACCAGAGTTTTGCGAACGAGCATCACTTGGAAAGCAACGAACGTCTGGAATACCTCGGAGATGCCATTTTGGACTTTTTGGTGGCCGATTATCTGTATAAACGGTTTCCCAATCTTCCGGAAGGCCAATTGACCAAGATCCGGGCCAAATTTGTTTGCGCCAGCGCCAATAGCAAATACACCGCCGCTTTGAAACTGGACAAATACCTGATGCTCGGAAAAGGCGAATCGGAACAGGGCGGGAAATCGAAACCGTCGGTGCTCGCCGATCTTTTCGAAGCCTTTTTGGGAGCACTCTATCTGGATTTGGGACTCGAAGCGGTCAGAGGGATCTTGGAAAAAGTCGTCTTTCCGGAGATCGGAAGTCTGGACGCCGGATTCTTCATTGATTACAAGAGCAAACTTCAGGAATACGTGCAGGCGGAAAGCCGCGAAGGCGTCCGTTATGTCCTTCAGGAAGCGAGCGGTCTGGCCCATGACAAAACTTTCAAATTCGCCGTCTTCCATGAAGATGTGAAACTGGGGACCGGGATCGGTAAAAGCAAAAAAGAAGCCCAACAAAAAGCGGCTCAGGACGCTTTGGAAAAACTAGCTTTGAATTAGGAGGGAAAAGCATGTACACGCTTCTGAAAAACAACATCATCGAATTCGATCGCTTGCTTCTGGAAAAGTACAGCGCTTTGAACCTTGACGAGACCAACACCATCATTCTGATCAAACTAAACAAATTCCTGCGTCAGGGAAAGCGGTCGCTTTCGGCGGAAGAACTTTCCGATACGATGAAGATCAGCAAGACCGAAGCCGCCAAACGGATCGTCGATCTGGTCAACAACGGGTTCATCGCTTTGGAACTTTCGAATGTGGACCAAAAGGAAGTATTCAGTTTGGACGAAACTTACAAACGCTTATCCTATCTTTTGGAAGGGGTCAAACAGACGAATTTCGAAAACAATGTGAACGAAAAGATCAAAGAGACCGTCCAGATGTTGGAGAGGGAATTCAAAAAGATCCTAAGCCCGGTGGAACTGGAAATGGTTTCCCGCTGGTACATGGATTACAAATATTCCGATGAAAAGATCGAAGCCGCCATCATCAAGACGCTCGGTTACAAAAACCGCAGCATCAGTTATGCGGACCGGCTGCTCCGGATCAAAAACGAAGAAACAAAAACCGATGGAAATCCGGCCGCGGGCGACAACATCCAAGAGCTTTTCAACAAGGTTTATGTCAATAGCAAATGAAATCTATTCCGAACTGGAAGAGATGTTTCCGGTCGTTAAAAGCGAACTGCAATTTAAAAATGCATACGAACTGACGATCGCCGTGATTCTGTCTGCGCAGACGACGGACGTTTCCGTGAACAAAGCCACGAAGACTCTGTTTATGAAGTACCCGGATTTTGAGACCCTGGCCCAAGCCACTTTTGAAGAAGTGCATGAATGCATCCGGTTTTTGGGATTGTCTAAAAGCAAGGCTTCGCACATCCTGGCCTTAAGTCAGAAACTGACGGAAAAACATGGGGGAAAGATCATCCCGGATTTTGATTTCTTGAGCGCGCTTCCGGGGATCGGCCGAAAAAGCGCCAATGTCATTTTAAGCGAAGGCTTTGGAGTCCCGCGGATCGCCGTCGATGCCCATGTTTTGCGAGTCGCCAACCGTTTGGGTTTCATTTCCTCCAACGATCCTTTAAAAGTCGAAAACCGGCTGATGGAATCCTATGATCCCGCCATTTGGCATCAAGTTCATTTGCGATTGGTCTTTTTCGGAAGGTATTTTTGTAAAGCCCGGAATCCGAATTGTTCGAAATGCCCGTTTTTCTCTTTCTGCACCTATGAAAACAAAAAGCGCTGACGCGCTTTCAGACTGTTGACAAACCCCATTTTCAAAGATGGGGTTTGTTTATTTTCCCACAGCAATGCTTAAATTCCCCATAAAATTCATTTTTTGGCCTCTAAAAGTTTAATATTTGGCGGTTTTGTCCCATTTTAATACTAGATAAAAATGAGCGTTGACTTTGTCAACGCTCTCAAAGCGCTGACGCGCTTTTTTATTTCTTTTGGCCGGTGGCCTGTTTGATGGTTTCGTAGTCCGGAGTCACAAAGACGGTCTTCTGATGGGTATAGGTAACAAAGGAACCCTTGATCCCCGGTACTTTTTTTACATTCCGAACTTGGGTATAATCGACGGGAACTTGACCGGATCGCCGGTTTTTGGAGAAGTAAGCGGCGATCTCGCCGGTCAAACGGATGTTTTCGTCGGTCAGGACCTTGGTTCTTAAAATGGTATGACTTCCCGGGGCATCCTTGACATGGAAGAACCAGTCGCTTTTTTTGGCTAAGGCATGGGTCAGATAGTTGTTCTGAACATTGTTTTTGCCGACCATGATGGTGTCGCCACCGAAATGGAAGATGGTTATTTGCGGCTTGAGGGCCTTTTTGGGGAGGGCTTTTTGTTTTCCGAGCCCCAGTTCCGAAATGATTTCTTTCAGTTCGCCGGCTTTGGCCAAAGCCAACTGGTCGCTTAAGCACTCCAGATAACCGAGGTCGGCTTTCGTGAGGGCGATCTGTTCGTCCAAATGAATAATGGTTCGCTTGGCTTTTTTGTATTTTGCGAAGAGGGCGGCCAGATTTCGTTTCGGATCCATTAGCGGATCGAGCGGGATCGTCAGCGGTTGGTTTTGTTCGTAAAAATCCAAAACCGTAACCGAGGGATCGCCTTTTTTAATGAGATACAAATTGGAAGAAAGCAGATTTCCGATTTTACCCAGTTTCAGATTTTCCAAAGCGGCAAGGTATTCGGCTTCTTGTTTTTGCCTTTTTCCCAAATTTTTTTGGATTTCTCTTTTCAGGTGGCTTTCGATCATTTTTTGTTCGGCGTTGCTCTGGTTCTGTTTCTTCAAACTGTGAAAATATGTTTCCAACATCGAAGAAAGCGTTGGGAAGTAGGTCCGTTCGCCAGGAAGATGGGTAAGATCGAAACAATAGAAGCGCAGGCGGCCGGCATCGTCAAAAATGACCGGTTTGGCCGGCTGATGAAGAAGACCCAGATCATTCTGGAAAGTCATTTCCGCGAATAGTTCGCCGGAAACGCCGGTATAGTTGTTTTGGTTTGCCAGTTCTTCAGCCAAAAAAGGGTCGGTTTTGTCATTTTTCGGGAAGAAATATTTGACCTTGGGGAGCATGATCCGGTCAACTTTTTCTCCCATGGTGAAGACTTTCCGCTCGCATTCCAACACCACATAATCGGCATCGGTCAGAATGAGATTGGCATTGCGGCCCAAAAATTCCATGATCAGGCGGACTTCCCGGACCGATCCCAAATCGTCGGTTCCTTCGCAGTCAATGATTGCGACCCGGTCGCTTCCGATTTGGCGGACGTTTTTGATCACCGCGCTTTCCAGATATTTCCGAAGCATGTTAAGCAAAGACGAGGTTTTGACGTCGAAAACGAACTCCAGTTCCGAAAAACGGAGATGAGCGCTGTCCGGCTGGCTGCAAATGAGAAGCGACGCGCGGTTGGATAGCTGAAAAACATAATTGGTCTTATCAAAAACATTGACCTTGTTGATCCGCTGGTTCAACAAATTTGGCCGCATTTCTTCAAGCAGATAATGTAAAAAGATCCCGTCAAAGCTCATAATCATTTCCTCTTGGCTATTTTATCACAAAAGGCCCGGGAATACAAAGGTTGGAAAGAATGTTTTGAAGAAGAAATTCCCGCCCGGGGATAAATGAAAAAAAGGCTTTCTTTTTTCATGTTTTCGTAGTATAACCCGACTTTTGCAGTTACATCAAATAATTAATGAAAAAAAGTGTTGTGAA
>CAYQUB010000135.1:0-3977 GCA_964420625.1 uncultured Bacteroidales bacterium
TGTGTTGGGTGTGTTTGGTTGGGTTTGTTGTTTTTTGCATCAACCGAAAAAGGGTCCAATCCCCGAAGCGAGCATTCGACGGAGGCATAAAAGCTTTTTAAATCGATGCAAAAAACAACCATCCCTCATCACCGCGATCCATCTTTGATAATTGTATTCTATCATAGGCAAAGAGGCTTGTCCATTTGATTTTCAATGAAAGTTTTTCAGGAAAAACAGCGGTTTTTTGGGTTATTCCGTGTTATTCAAAAACAATTTCCGATAAAAAAAGAAGAACCCTACTTGTTTCTTCTTTCATTTTTCCAGGTGCGTCACCCGGTTGGAAAACTCGATCCTTCGTTTTTCCCCGTCGATCTTCCAACAATGGATCCCGGTATCGCCGGTCGTAAAAATCGGGTGGAATCCGATCGGAAGCCCAAGAAAACAATGATAAAGCTGGACGATCATCCCGCCGTGGGTGATGACGGCCACGGTTGAACGGGAGTCGTTTTCGGAAATGATCCGGTTTAAGATCCTTTCCGCGCGGGCTCGAAATTCTTTAAGCGATTCCATCCCGTAAACCGATTGGTCGATCGGAAGGTTCGGGACCGGCGGATACTTCGCCAAGGCCACCTCGAACGGCAGTCCTTTCAGAAGGCCGTTGTTAAACTCCATGAGGCCCTCTTCAAAATGCGGCTCTAACCCGGTCTTTTCTTTAAGGAAAGTTGCGGTTTGCCTGGTTCGCGCCATCGGGCTGCAATACAACTTGTCAATTGTAAAATTGGAAGAAACCCAGTCGCACATTGTTTGAGCTTGCCTTCGGCCTTTTTCGGTCAAAGAAAAATCGGCTCTTCCTTCATGAACTTTCAGAATGTCGGCTTCGGATTCGCCGTGGCGGATGATCAGTAGTTTCATGTCTCAAACCTCTCTTTTAAATGTATGCATCATCACTCAAAACAAGCCAACCCGAACGCGGCTTCGAAGATTTCGGTCAGAGTTTCCATCGCCGCCACCGCGTTTTGGTTAAGCAGCGACTCCATTTCTTCCTGAGGGATATTCAAGTTGTTTTCAAATTCGTCAAAAGCCAACGAAAGCGGGGCGGAGCTTCTTTCCGTTACATCAAAATTAAAGCATTTTCCTCTGGAGAAAACATAGCCCTCCTGAAGCGATTGGCAAAGGTAGACCGATATCGTACAAGTATCCGATGTTCCGTAGTCCCATTCGATCCCAATGTTCGAATAGGTATAATCCGACGGAATTTGATGAACGTAGTAAATGTGATTGTTTTCAGAATAAGCGGTCATTGAATCGCCGTTGCTTAAATGCACGTGGAAAGAATCACCATTTTCCCCGGTGCCGAAGGCTTCACGAGAAACGACCTCGGGGTGTTCATCCAGATTCATGTTGTAAATCAAACAATGAATGTCGTAGATAAACTCAATTTCCTTGGTTATTGAAGTTTTATTCCGGCTCGGATCCCTTAGCGAAAAGGTGATCTCGTATGTTCCGGGCAAGCGGTCCGGATTGACGGTTTCAATGTCTGAGTAAACATCCAAATTCGCCGCCGGATAGTAATTATCCGTCGGGTCCTTGGTGAGGTCATCATCTTCGGACACGCCAATGAAAAACTTCATGTTTTCACGCATGGAAAAAGTTGGCGGAACATTATCGATGACTTTGACGGTTCGCGTCAGTTCTTTGGCCAAAACTCCCTCTTCGTCAAAAACCTGATAACTGATCGGATATTCACCGAGGACGTTCGTGTCTACTTCGCCGGAAACAACAACCGAGAAATCTCTGGGTTTCACAATTCCCGGGTCAACAAACTCCGTGTAAACGGGCCATTCCAACTCCGAATCCGCTTTTAAACGAACGGAATCGAGTCCGCAGCCAATAAAAAAACTTAACGAAAACAACAACAGAATAACGCTCTTTTCCGTAAATATCCTCCACTTTACCCTTCCCGGGCTTTTACCCGTTAATTAATTTTTTAGTTTCTTTTCCATCAGATAGGTCACAAAGAACAAACCCCAGATCCGTCTTTTCTTCACGATTTCAAAACCGAGTTTCTTATACAGTTTCAAAGCCCCTTCGTTTTTTTTGGAAACATCCAAAAAAAGACGGGTGGCTTTGTCCGTTTCGGCCCGGGCGATCGCTGCTTTTACCAAAGCCGCGCCGATGCCCAACCCCCGGAATCGGGGATCAACGCTGACGTTTTGTATATATCTTCCTTGTTGGTGTGACAAGATCGGAAATAACAAAATCTGGCCAAGAAACAAGCGAGCCAAAGACCAAAACCAAAAAGTTTTCAGAAAATCCCGAGTCTCCAAACGATTGTGCTTTTGATCGTTTTCGATGAGGATCCCCCGGGTGATGTCCCGTTCCGAATCAACGATGATCCGATTGTATGAAAAAGCATTATTCTCCAAAGATACCAGTTTGGATAACTTCCAAATCGCTTTTTCTTTTTTCCCAAACAAAAACGGGAAGATGAAATCATCGGTTCCGTAGATCAGCTCCGCCGTCTTCAGAACATCATCGTTCTTTTGCATTTTTCGGATCATATGTTTTTCCTCCTCGGTTAAACGGTCGCCCGTTTACCCTTTTTTGGAAAGAACTCCAAAAATAATTGGATTTATGCATCCAGTTTTTCGATCGTCGGCTCCCGAAATTCGAAAGTAATGCCGTTGCATTTATCGATCTTGCGGCCATCGATGGCATAGGATTTCCGAAAGCGGCAAGTTCCGTTCACATCGGACCGGCAATGCTTACAATCCGCGGCTTCCCCAACAAAAACGTCTTTGATGAAATCCGGGGCTTTTTCGATATGTTCGCGATGTTCGTCGATCTGATTCAAAAACAGCCTAAGGACCAACCCGTGGTTGGGGATGTAGATCCTCGCATAAACATTAGCGGACTTGGCGCCGGCTTTCCGATAAATCAGCAGGTACCTTCCCCGACAATAACCGCTGCCAATGGCGTTTCCGAAGGTATATCCGAGCCGTTCCATTTCCCCGTCAAATGCCACAATGAATTCTTTGTCTTGGAAATTGATGAAATCAAATCGTTTTTCATTCAATATTTCCATAAAGCAATTTCTTCCTTACTCTTTTTTTATTATTCCGTGGCGTTCTCTTCGGCGGCAATCTCAAGCAATCGGGCCAGTTGCCATTCCCGTTCCCGGATGAGGATCTCATCGTTGTTTTGTAATCCCAGTTGGTCTCTAAGCGAAGAGATCGCATATCTTCCCGCCGCAACCGCGTGCATTTTCGCGTGGCAGGTCCCGGCCGTTTGTCCGGCGGACCGGGCAGCGGCACAAGCTGCCGGATCCAAGGCCGCCATTCGCGCCGCTGCATGCGCCGCCACGGACGCCAATCGTCCCTCCATCATTTTGGTTTTTTTTTGGGTCCAAGCCGAAGCGATGGCGATGGCTTGACGCGGACGGTCGTCGCCGGGATACTTTTCTTCGAAATTTGGAAGCCTTCGTTTTGCACAGTCCGAAGCCCAGATGGCTAAAGTTTTTTGAGAGCATTTCGCCGCCAATTTCTGAATATGCGCATCCAGTCTGGTGACTGCGAGTTTGGTTTTGGTCATTATTTTCCTCTTGAAGATAGTTTCTTCCGCCGATTAATAGAGATCTTTGCTTAGATTATAACAAAATCCGGCGCATTTGAAAAGCCAATCCGGAGGAAAAGAAAGAACAGCCGTCTTACCGGCTGTTCTTGAGTTCATTTTTTACTTAGCGCTTCCATGATGGAATCGCGGATCTGTTTTAAATCATTTGGTTTAGGAACAAAATTGATTCTGATTTTCGGAACCAGTCTTTCATAGCCCATTGATTCCAGCTGCTCGTCAATCAATTGAATGCTCTGCCCCCCCCAACCGTAACTTCCGAAAGCGATGTACCGAAGTTTGGTCGGCGCCATTTCATGAAGATAGTTCAGAAATCCGGCGATCGGGGAAAGCATGCCGTTGTTGATCGTTGAAGAACCGACCCC
>CAYQUB010000136.1:0-3969 GCA_964420625.1 uncultured Bacteroidales bacterium
AATCTGATCAAAAATTCGACGCTTCTTTCCGAATGCATCGAATGCGGAAAATGCGCGTTGGAGTGTCCGCAGCACATTCGCATTCCGGAAGAGCTGAAACGCATGCTTGAAAAAATGCCATTTTTGAAATAGCGAATAAGGAAAGACGGTTAAAATGCCGTCTTTTTGTCATTTTAAGGTTTGAAAAAATAAAATAACATTCAAAAGAAGTTTCCGGTATGGTATAATAAGATAACGAAGTCCCAATAAAAACCGCAACGGCCGGAAGAAAAGGAAAAATCATGATTGGAAATCCCAAAAAGACCAATGAGATCCTTCAGAAATACGATATTCGCGCGCGCAAGCGGTATGGGCAAAATTTTTTGGTTGACGAGAACATCCTTGATAAAATCGTAACGACCGCCGGGATCGCCAAAACGGACGGCGTCATTGAGATCGGCCCGGGAATCGGCGCTTTGACCGAAAGGCTGATCATGGCTTCCAAAAAAGTCCTGGCTTACGAGATCGATGAACGCTTCATCAACATTTTAAAAAACGAACTGGGAGACCTTGAAAGACTAAAGATCCTGAATTCTGATTTTTTGGAAGCGGATCTGGAAACGGACCGGAAGTATTTTTCGGATTGCGCCCGCGTCCTGGTGGTCAGCAACATCCCCTATTACATCACCACCCCGATCATTTCCAAACTGCTAAAGCAAGGAACCGGGATCGATGAATTTTACCTGATGGTCCAAAAAGAAGTCGGACTGAGACTGACGTCCAAACCAAGTACCAAGGATTACAACGCTTTTTCCGTTTTCATCAGTCATTTGGCCGAAGTGAGCCTTTGCTTTCCGATCTCCCAAAACTGTTTCATCCCCAAACCGGATGTGGACAGCCTGATGATCAAAATCAAAAGAATCGAACCAAAAGAACGGATCGAAAACCTTGAACATTTTCAAAGTTTCATCCAAAACATCTTCGAAAATCGGCGCAAGACGCTGATGAACAACCTGCTTCGCAGCTATTCTTTTACCCGCGAAGGAATCGGCGCGGCTTTCAAAGCGGCGGCCATTCCCGAACAAGCCCGAAGCGAGAGTTTAAATTTGGGCCGGATCATCGGCCTGTACAAAAATCTTTTTGATAAACAATAACGTTTGTTGCTTGGAGGAAAAACCGACCGGGATTTAACCATATAATTCAGCGAAAGGAGGCATCCGCATGATAATGGAAAAAGGATACGCCAAAATCAATTTAGGGCTGGAAGTGATCAGAAAACGCGAGGATGGTTACCACGATCTGGCCATGGTCATGACTCCGATCGATCTTTACGATGAATTGTATTTTGAAGAACTTTCGGAAGGAAAACAAGTGAAAATCGAATGTGACAAACTTGAGCACATTCCGCTCGAAGAGAACTTGATATACAAAGCCGTTTCGCTGATCAAAACCCAGTACAACCGAGATATTGGGCTTAAAATCAGGGTTGTGAAGCGGATTCCCGAACAAGCCGGTCTGGCCGGCGGAAGCGCGGATGCGGCGGCGACCCTGCGAGCTTTGAACGCACTTTGGAATTTGGGAATGAATCTTGATCAATTAGCGGCTTTGGGAGCCCAAATCGGAAGTGACATTCCGTTTTGCATTTATAACCGGACGGCCAAAGTGACCGGGCGGGGAGAGAACCTCGAATTCATCGAAACGGTGCCTTTTGCCCATTTGGTCCTCATCATTCCGCCGTTCGGGAGTTCGACGGCCGACACTTTCAAAAAATTCGTCGTTCACAATCAAAACGCCGGAAAACTCGAGGATCTCATCGCCGCCATCAATCAGGGAAACATCAACGTCATTTCCGAAAAATTATTCAATGATTTGGAATATGGGGCAAAACAAGCCGAGATCAACCGTTGCAAACGGGATTTGATCGAAGCCGGAGCGCTGGGGAGTTCGATGACCGGAAGCGGATCCGCCATTTACGGCATCTGTTTCAACGAGAAACAAACCAAAGCAGTTTACGAAAAGTTACGTTTCCTTTATCAGAAAACCAACAATCAAATTCTGATGACGACCATCAGATCGATGAGAAAACCGAATCTTGAAGGATATGTTCCCGACCGAAACCTGAAAAAAACCATCGTTCTGGGAAGTTTCGAAACCAAAGCGCAGGGAATGGTGATGCTGGGATATCACCGGATCCGGGATAATTACCGCATCATTCAAACGCCGGCCGGGCTTTTCGATTCGCTTTCCGTTTACAAACTGAGCAATCCGGTTTGCGAAGTATTCTTCAAGGATAACGAAGAAGAAACCGAATTGACCGGCCAGCTGAAAACGGTGATCGCGAAAACCGGATACGGACTGCGAGTGCGGATCGCCGACCGGTTTGACCGGGTGTTCGGGTTGTTCGCATTTAACAGCTATCTCTCATGCATCATCTCCGGATTGGATAAATTCGGGACCGATCCGGAAACCATATATTCTTTATTTCCGAATATGGTCAAAGCTTATTCGCATTCCCAAACCTTTGAATATGATTCCAAGACCGACCGTTATGAACTGTTGGGCGAAGCCGTGTTTGGCCATGTGCTGGTCAGTTCCCTGAATCTTCGGGGCTATCAGTCGCCGCGGTATACCGAACAAGTCGAGGTTCAAAGCAAAGAAATGGAAGCGGTCAAAGAAGCGATCGCCGCGAAGAATTTTTATGAAATGGCCGACAATGTTTATAATGGCATCAGCCGTTTTGAGACCCGGGCCATCCGCGAATTCCGGCGTTTCCCGCTCGTGGAAAAAACCGAACAGTTATGCCGGCGTTTGGGGGCCAGCGGCTTCGTTCTTTCGGCGGACGGCCGCTGCATCATTTGTTTTTGCCGCTACGGAGACCAGGCGGAAGCCATCAGCCGGAATCTGCAGATCAAACACCGGATGAACACGACGATCATTACCACCATTCGCAGCAGCGTCAAACACCAACCGACCCAAAGCGAAACCTTGCAGCCGGCGAACGCCGAAGAAGTCAGCCGGACCGGGATCGAGGATTACCTCAATCTGGAGATCGAACAACAGCGCCAGCTTCCCGACCAAGTCGATTACGAACGTCTGGATTACGAAGAAGGCACTCCCTTTGACAATGAAACTCCCGAGATCGGAAAAGACGAGGATACGGCCAAACAAAAGAGCCGGATCCGAAAGAAAATTGCGCCGGCTTCGGCCATTCTGGAATCCGACTTGGAAGGAATGTTATATCTTCACAGCGGCGGAAGCCTGTTCAAACAATATGATTTTGTGGACATTGCCCGTTATTTCGAAAAATATTTTCATGGCAAGGCCATCAAGTTCATCAAGGATCAGGACGAGATCGAAGTATTGTTCGTCACCAATTCCCTTCCGCACATCCTGGGGATCCATCTGCTTGACGAAAAAGACCCGGAACTGCGGGGGAGCCGCGGATTCCAAAAACTGATCAGCGGCGAGATATCTTATTATCAGCTGAAAAGATCCGGAAGGTATAGCGACGAGACCGTCCGGAAAATTTACAACAAAACGCAGAGTTCGGTATTGATCTTCAATGACATTTACAATAACCGGCCCCTGAGCTGTTTCGACAAAGCTTTCGTGAAAACCGAAAGCTCAAAAATGGAAAGTTTGGAATTTGTCATCACCAGAAGGCTGACGGAGACCTCGTTCCGACGGCAGAACCTATTGGGGATAGGGAAAGACCCGAGCACCGGCCGTTACTATTTCAATACGTCCTTCTTATGGGAAGTCCCGGCCGACATCGGCCAAAAGGACAGCATCAAGATTCAAGTATACCGTTAAATTTTATGTAACCAAAAAAATAGTAGAAAGGATGACTCACTATGAATGTTACAGGGGTAAAAGTTTACAAAATCGAAGGAAAGGACAAGCTCAGGGCCACCGCGACCATCACTTTTGACAATGCTTTCATGGTCCACGGGCTGAAAGTGATCGAGGGCCAGGACGGATTATTCGTGG
>CAYQUB010000137.1:0-3965 GCA_964420625.1 uncultured Bacteroidales bacterium
GATGATATGTCTTTCTTTGCTTTCGGGTATTCCGCAGAATGAACAAACGCGGGGTTTTTTAGTATCTTTTGCCATTTTTTTCACCTCTTTTTTGGTTGATCTTTTAATTTATATTATTTTTTGATGATGGCTTTTTCTTTAATTAAATCAATGGCCTTCAAAAGCAGGAAATGATACGAGATTTGATCCTTCGGGTATTGCTTCTTGACGGCGTTAAGATCCTGGCTGTTCATGGCCGCGATCTCCGAATAGCCTTTTTCATAATCAGCGTCATTCAATTCGATCTTCTCAACTTCGATGATCTTGTTCAGGACCAATTCTTTCAGCACTTCGAATTTCGCCGGTTCGGCGATCATTTCTTTGTATTTCTCCAAAGTGGTTCCTTGATATTTCAACAGTTGATCAAAAGTGATCCCGTAGCCCTTGGCCCGGTCTTCCTCTTGTTTGATCATGTTATCCTTGCGGCGTTCGACCAACACATCGTCGATGTTCGCTTTCGCGTTGTCACAGACTTTGTGAAGAAGATCATATTCGAATTTGTTGTCGCTGGCTTCCTGTTTTTCTTCGGCCAGTTTCTTCGTAACTTGAGCTTTGTATTCCTCAACGGTCTTTGGTTCGATATCCAAGCTCTTGACGAATTCGTCATTCAGTTCCGGAAGGACGTTTTTCTTGATCTCATGCAGTTTGACTTTGAAATCGGCGGCTTTGCCCTTCAGGTTCTCGGCTTGATAATCAGCCGGGAAAATAACTTTCAGAACTTTTTCTTCTTCGGTCTTCATTCCGACCATCTGTTCTTCGAATCCGGGGATGAATTGCTTCGATCCGATCTCCAAAGAATAGTTTTCGGCTTTTCCGCCATCAAACAAAACGCCGTCAACGCTGCCTTCAAAATCGAAGACGGCGGTGTTGCCGATCTGCAAAGTCCCGTTTTCCACAAGTTCCAAATCGGATTTGCTTTGCAAATCGCGACGGATCGCGATTTCTATTTCGGCGTCTTTAACATCAGTCGGTTCTTTAACGACTTCGACGCCCAAATATTGTCCCAGTTCAACTTCCGGATAAACCAATACTTCGGCTTTGTACTTAAGAGTTTTTTCTTTATCTAAGACTTCGAAATCAATGTCGATCTTCGGTTCGTCGATGACCTGGAGGTTTTGCTCGGTGATGGCTTCATAATAGGTTTTTCCAAGGGCGCTGTCCAAAGCATTTTGGTAGATCTGGCTCTCTCCGAATTTATCCAAAAACAATTTTCGCGGGGCTTTTCCCTTTCGGAATCCCTTTATTTCGGCGTTGGCCAACAGTTTTGCCAGTTCTTGTTCATAGTATACGTTAAATTCTTCTTTTGATAATTCGACGGTAATGAGGACTTTGTCCCCGGTTTGTTTTTCTACATTCACATTCATGTGTGTAATTTTCCTCTAATTTCTTCTATATGTATTAATTGTTAAGGTCAAAAATGATAGCCATGGCTTGTTGCAATTCGCTCATGATTTCTTTCGAATACCCGATCTCGCAAAGGGAATTCAGAAAATCAAAATAACGAACCAACAGAAAGTCTGGTTCTTCGCCGCTGCCGATGGTGATTTCCCGGGCTATGCCTTCGGTAAAGATCATCAAAAGCAGGGCTAGCATGGTGTCAAAATCGGTGTCCATCCGCCCCCACAGCGTGGAGTAGTTGGAACTTTCCCGGGAATGGAATTCCAAAAATTCATCCCGGTTCAGCAACCGGCTTTTCTTAATGAAAGACATGGCCAAAAAAACATCGCGTTTTCCCAAGCAGGCCAAGATCTGGAAATACATGATTCCCATGCTTTCCCGGTTTTTGGCGAGCAAAAAGCGGCCGATGTCAATGGTCGGTTCAAAAGCCCTCATGGCCAATCCGGCCTCCATCAGTCTTCGCAGCACTTGGGGCTCGGCGGTAACGCCTTCCGCCATTATTTCCGGCCGCTTGTTCCAGATTTCCGAAAGGTCTTCCGTTTCCAAAGAATTGGAAGGTTGATCATCCAAGACGTCCGGGTCATCCGAATGTTTCATGGTCAGCTATTCCAATTTCGATTGATCGAAATCTTTCAGGAACTTCCGAAGCGGCTTGGTGACGTCGGCGACGGTGCCGTCCGCGAACGGATTTTTAAGACCAGTGGCCCCGATCAAGCCCAGGAAGGATTTGCTTCCCCCCAATTTGCATAGTTCATAATAAGCCTTCCAGGCTTTTTCGTGATTCTCGTGATCATTGATCCAGAATTGATGGGCGCAGATTTGGGCCAGCGTATAATCGATGTAATAGAAAGCCACTTTAAAGATATGTCCCTGGCGGAACCAGTAGGTTCCTTTTTCCAAGAAGGCATTATCATAAACTTTATAAGGCAGGTATTTCTTTTCCAAACTTCTCCAAACGGCTTTTCTCTCCGCCGGAGTCAGGTCCGGGTTTTCATACATCAAATGTTGAAATTCATCGACGGCCACTCCGTAAGGAATGAAAGTGATGCTTTCGGCCAAATGGGAATACAGATACTTATCGGTGTCCTCTTTGAAGAACTTTTGCATCCATGGCCAAGCAAAGAATTCCATGCTCATTGAATGGATCTCCGCCGATTCCATGGTCGGCCATAAATAATCGGGAACCGTGAATCCGCGGCAGGAATAAACTTGGAAAGCATGTCCGGCTTCATGAGTCAAAACATCGACGTCGCCGGAAGTTCCGTTGAAATTCGCGAAAATGAACGGCGAAGAATAATCCGGAATGTAAGTGGTGTATCCGCCCCCGGCCTTGCCTTGTTTGGCCACCAGATCCAACAGTTCATGATCGATCATGAAATCGATGAACTCGCCGGTTTCCTTGCTCATTTCATGGTACATGGTCTTGGCTTGCTCAACCAGATAATCCCGGTCGCCTTTCGGTTTCGGATTTCCGGATTTAAAGTTGAAGTTCAAATCATAGCTCTTCAGGTCGGTTAGTCCCAGACGTTTGGCTTTTTCTTCAAAGATCCGCGTTGCCACCGGAACCAGTTCGGTTTCGACTTGCTTACGGTAATTAGCCACCATTTGGCTGTCAAAATCGGTTCTTCCCAACCGGGCATAGCCGACTTCAACGAAGTTTTCAAAACCCAGTTTCTTCGCGATCCTAGTCCGGGCTTTGACTAATTTATCATAGATGCGGTCATATTTTTCTTCATTGGCTTCAAAGAATCCCATGGTGGCCGCTTCAGCCGCTTTTCGGATCGACCGATCCGGAGCGATGCTGTACGGAGCCATTTGGGACAGATTGAGGATCTTGCCGTCAAATTCGATCTTGGCGCTGGCGGAAAGTTTGTTATATTCGGTGATCAGTTTGTTTTCTTCTTGCAGATCTTCGATGATCTCCGGTTTGAAGGTTTTCAAAGCGGCTTCGATCAAAGCGAAAAGCTGATGGCCATATTTGGCTTCCAGTTCCGGTTTGAACGGGCTGCTGAAAAGCGCCAAACTCAAATCATTTTCGTAGCCGCTGATGATCGGGGTGTTTTCATCGTAAAAATTCTGTTCATCTTCATAGAATTTGTCAGTGGTGTCGATGGTGTTTCGGACATAGCACAGCGAACTCATGGTTTGGAAGGACAGGCGGACTTTGTTGATCGCATCGATCGCTTTGGTTTGTTCTTCGGCCGAGACAGCCTTTTTCAAGGCTTCGAGAGTCTCCTGATAAGCAACTTTTACCTGCTCCAAATCTGGTCTGACATACGGATAATCTTTAAATACCATTTGAATGTTTCCTTTCGTTTTCCTATTTTTATTATAACACATTTCCCCTTGATTGGCAATTTGAACGGCTTGAAAAATGTGACAATTTTGGATTATTGTAATCATAACACAAACCGTCCAAAATTGCCACATTCTTGAATGATGAAATCCTTTTTTCAAAAAAAATACAGTTTCAAAACGAGGTTTTTGGTTAAAAACCGGCCGGTTTGTGTTATAATGTTTTCGAGGTA
>CAYQUB010000138.1:0-3884 GCA_964420625.1 uncultured Bacteroidales bacterium
TGTGTTGGGTGTGTTTGGTGGGTTGTTTGAAAGCTGAGCGAAGCTGTCCGTCCGTCACCACATCAAACTGGCTTAAAAAAGCCGGGGCGATGCAAACATAAACCGGACGATCGCCTTGATGAATGGCTTCCATGACTGTCATGACATCTTTTGAGGTTATTAGTTTCTCGATTTTTTCCGGATCAAGGCATTTTTTACATTTGGGTTGAGGAAAAACAGGTGAAAGCTGACCATTTTCGTCTTTTTTTAGGTGATTGAAAAAACAGTCAACAAAATTCCTTTGGGATTCCTTACATTTCGGGTTGTAAGTCTTCCAGACTTCCGATTTCATTCCCGGTTGAAGGACGCATTCTAAGTGGTAAGGATCGTAATTAAGCTTGTCCAAAACTTCATCGGTGGTTTTGTTTTCGGCGGCAGCCACCACCCGTTTATATAATTCTTCAAAAGTATTCATATTGTAAGGTCTCCTTTAGGTATAAACCATGAAATCAATCTTCACTGTTTAAGCAATTATAACACGTTTTTTTTAAAATTCCCATAGGGTGAATTTCCCAAAAAAGGGTTTCGGGAAAAAAACGGCAACCGCCGGGTTGCCGTTTAACCATTGTTTTAAGCGTCTTCATCGCATATGAAAGAATCTTCGATTTGGTCTCTTTCCGACCTTTTATCGTTCTTATTCTCGTACATAAGTTTATCGATATGATGAAAGAATTGGGTGAAACTGGTGAACTCTTCGCTGTACAGGTCGGAACCGGAACTGATTTCCAAGTGATAAAGCTGGGTGTTGGTTTGGTTGTATTCGAAAAAAGCCTGACTAATGCTGACGCTGACGTTTTGGACGATGTCCCGCGAGTCGCTTTCAACGATCACCATGAATTCATCTCCCCCCAAGCGGGCGATAATGTCGTGGGGTCGCAGAGCGCTTTTTATGATCTTGCAAGCCGCTTTCAAAGCTTCGTCGCCTTCCAAATGCCCGTAGCGATCATTGATCTCCTTCAGCTGATCCAAATCAAAGTAAATGGCTCCGAAATGCGAATTCGGAGAGGTTCGAAGCCGCTGCGAAATGTAATAATCAAAAGATTCCCGATTCCAGGCTCCGGTCAGTTTATCCAAGTGAATCAACCTTTGTTGCAAGAAAAGGTAAAAAATGATCAACGCAAAAGCGACCGTGCTCCACATCGCCAAAGCGCCATAAAAAGCGGATTGGATGATAGCTCCGATAATCGGAAGGACGGTTGAAAGCAGCATCAAGCCGATTTCTTCTTTCATGATCTTGTTGCGATTATGAACTACCATTATGATTGATAAAAGGATATAGACATAAGTGAAGGCTATCGCTCCGAACCACAGAATTCCCCGGTGGTAAACATTGGCAGCGTCAAGGTAAAATATCCATCCTAAAAATGGCGTCATAAAACAAATGACCAAATTCAAGAACAGTGGGATGAGGATCAAAATCCATTGTCCGCGGGTCGCTTTCAGATTGGGAAGGATCATCCGGCGGATCATCAGATACCAAAACAGCGTCAAGATCGGGGAAGTGATGAAAAGGCCCATATGTAAAACCAGGGACAGGGGTTTTACCCAAGCACCAGGTTGACCGTTGATCAAACAAGTTCCCGCTTCAAACAAAAGTTGGATGAAGATGATCAGCGATGTGAACAAAAAAAGTCGGTTTAATTTGTCGGTCCGGTCCAAACGATGGTAAGCTATGATGCCCACCAAAACCAGCACGGCCGCTGCGACGATGTTTACATCAATTCGGTAATAATTGTCCATGGCTTTCCTCCGAGATAAAAAAGTTTTTTTTACAATGGGAAGTTCTTACCAATATTATACATTAAATTTAGTTTATGAAAAGCGTTTTTAAACGACATTTTTGTTAACCCCAAGAAGAAAAAGCTGGGCTTTTAGCCCAACTAAGTCAATAAGAGTTATCTCAGCATCATTAATGCAACGCTTTCAATATGAGAAGTGTTCGGAAAAAGATCCAAAGGCTGAACGTATTTCACATCATAAGTTCTTTGTAAATGGTTGATGTTTTTGGCTAAAGTGGCGGGATTGCATGAAACATAAATGATCTTTTTGATTTTGGCTTTCTGAATGTAGTTCAGGATGTTCAGTTCGATTCCGCGGCGGGGCGGGTCAATGACCAGCACATCGGGAATAAATCCTTCTTCATAAAAGTCATTCAGATGAGGAAGGATGTTTCCATAGTAGAAAGATGCGTTCTTGATCCCGTTCATTTCCGCGAATTCCCGGGCATTCATGATGCTCTCCCGGTTGATGTCGATTCCCCTGACTTCTTTGACCGAATCGGCCAAAAACATGCCGATGCTGCCGATGCCGCAATAACAATCCAGGACTTTTTCGTAGCCCTTCAAGTTGGCGGTCTTTTTTATCTGCTCGTAAAGGACCAAAGCTTGTTTCGAATTTAATTGGAAGAAGGCATCGGGAGAAATTCCAAAGTTAAGGTTTCCCAATTTCCCGGAAATCTTTTCCTTGCCCTCCAAATTTACGATCGGGCCATTGATGATCTCCACGGCTTTCAGGTCGCTGTTGATGGTATAATTGACCGATTTGACGTTTTCAATGTTGATCACTTTTTTGAGGATCTTCAAAATCCGCGGTTCTTCTTCAACTAAGACGAAAGTGACCTGGACTTCGTTCGTTTCCATAAAACCCCGAACGATTAGATAACGAAGATTTCCCTGATGAAACTTGGGATTGTAAACGTTGATTTGAGCGGCAGTCAAGTACTCGCAAACCAATTTGACGGTTTTGGAGACCAATGGATTCTCAATCATGCAATGATCGATGAAAACCAAACGGTTCGTATCCAAAGCATACATTCCGACCACGACTTTATCGCCATCGTGACGGGTCGGGAGTTGGGTCTTGTTCCGGTATTCGAACGGATTTTCCATTCCCAGCATGTCCGAGACGCGAATGGCCTTGTGATCACCTTCAAAGTAGCGTTCGAAAGCTTCCAGAACCATGTTCTTCTTTTGAATCAACTGTTCTTCGTAACTTATGTGTTGCAATGTGCATCCGCCGCATTTTCCAAAATATGGACAAGGGGGTATGACCCGGGCTTCAGAAGTTTTCTTGATTTTAACGATTTCGCCGAAGGCATATTTTTCTTCGACTTTTACAATCTTGACTTCAACCTCTTCGTCGACGATGGCACCGGGAATGAAGACGGCCAATCGCTTGTAATAACCGATTCCCTCACCGTTGATACCCAGTCTTTTGATGGTCAACAACATCAAATCATTTATCTTAATTAAATTTTCCATATTTCATTTCCTGCCTTTTTGTTAATTATAACTTATTTAGAGCTTTTTAACAAGCGGTATTTCGAAAAGAAAAACGCCAAGCCGGGCTTGGCGCAAGCCTTATTTATAAATGTTTTGGACGACCGATTTTTGAACAACCAAAATGTTGTTGAAATAAACCGTCAAATCGATGAAGTACGTATAAGCGGGCGAAACCAGGTTGGTAATTTGGCGGTTCCCGTCATTAAGATCATAAGAAAAACTTAGGGACAATTGGGAAATTTCATATCCGATGATGCTCTTCTTTAAAGTTACTTCCCCGTTTTTTAGGAAAGTCGTCCGACCGTTGATTCCGAGATTGGCTCCGGCGTAAGTTCCGGCTTTATCCAAATCCGTGTAGAGAAGTTTGATCCGGAAGGCGTCGGGGGTCTCGTAGATCTCCAAGCCCAAATATTCCGGCGTGAGTTTCAGTGATTTGGCCTTGCCATCCTGAATGATCATTTTCATTTCCCCGAGCGCGTTTTCGTAATAAAAACGGTAGAGATATTCGGAATTGTGAGTTAGATTGGCAAAAGTGACCGAATTGTTGACAACGGGTTTGGTCTC
>CAYQUB010000139.1:0-3798 GCA_964420625.1 uncultured Bacteroidales bacterium
CTTTCTCCATCACGATAATGCACAAGCGCGATAAATCCGGAACGATTCGGGTCTCTTTCAATGGCCGCTATTTTCCCCGGCACACCAATTTTTTTCTGTTCAAAATCAATTATTCGGTATCTTTTTTTGTGTCCGCCGCCCTGATGGCGAACGGTAATGTGTCCGGTATTGTTGCGACCGCCGTTTTTGCTCAATGGAGCAAGCAGACTCTTTTCCGGAGTGTCTGCAGTGATCTCATCAAAGGTAAGAACGCTCATTGCGCGGCGACCGTTGGTCGTTGGATTGTATTTTTTAATTCCCATGATCTTCTCCTCTTAGCGCTTAGACTTCGAAAACGTCTAAAGTCTGCCCTTTCTGTAAAGTGACGATGGCTTTGCGAACCGCCGGGCGAAGTCCGGTGTATTTTCCGACGCGGCGTTCTTTTTTCCGAACGTTGACGACGTTTACTTTAACCACGTTGACTTTGAATGCTTGTTCGACGGCTTTCGCGATCTCGACTTTGTTTACGCCCTGCATTACTTCAAAAGTGTATTTTCCGAGCTCGACGAGCTTGGTTGACTTTTCGGTGATGAGGGGTCTTTTAATGACTTCAAATGGATTTTTGCTGTTTCCGTTCATTATTTCAGTTCCTCCTCATATTTCTTCAAGGCTTCCTGAGTGGCGATATACATATCGGCGTTGATCAGGTCGTAAACGCTCAAATGCTGTTTGGTCTGAACATACAGTCCAGGGATGTTTCGGCCGGCGGTGAACAGATTGTAATCTTCTTCATCGGCGATGAAGACGATCTTTCCGCTGGCTTTCAGGTTGCCGAGAACCGAAATCATGCTCTTGGTCTTATAATCGGCTAACTCGATCTTGTCGAGAACAATGATGTTTTTGTTTTTGAATTTATCGGAAAGCAATGATCTGACCGCCAATTGAACTACCTTGCGGTTGACTTTGAGATTATACTTTCTCGGTGTCGGTCCGAAAACGACGCCGCCGCCCTTCCATTGCGGAGCGCGGATGCTTCCCTGTCGGGCCCGGCCGGTTCCTTTTTGTCTCCAAGGTTTACGGCCGCCGCCGCGCACTTCGGTGCGGTCTTTGGTCTTTACGGTTCCTTGACGCATGGCGGCGCGTTCGGCGTTGACAACGTCGTATACCGCTTGCATGTTAGGTTCAATCGCGAAAACATTTTTGTTTAAGTTGATTTTACCTACTTCTTCACCTAACTGATTATGTACTACGATACTAGGCATTTTTGTCTCCTCTCTTACGCTAATGCTTCAGGATTTACATCCGGAGTACGCGCTTTAATTCCGTTCGAAATTAATACGTAAGAGCGATTTGCTCCAGGAACGTTCCCTTTAATCAACATAACGTTTTTTTCTGAATCGATCTTCACTACTTCAAGATTCTGGATGGTTACGGTATCTGAGCCCATCCGTCCCGGCATCTTGTGGCCTTTTTTGATGTGAAGAGCGGTTCTTTCACCCATTGATCCGGTTCCGCGATGGTAACCCGATCCGTGAGCCATTGGCCCGCGTTGGAAATTGTGACGTTTAATGCTTCCGGAAAAGCCTTTGCCTTTGGAAGTTCCGGTCACATCGACCAATTCGCCAACTTTGAATATATTAGCTTTAACCTCTTGACCTACCTCAAACAAATCCATTTCGGTCCCAGCGATTTCTTTGATGAAGCGCTTAGGGCTGGCATTTGCTTTTGAGGCATGTCCAATTTCCGGTTTGTTGGCAAGTCTTGCGGGCTTGTCAGCATAACCGAGCTGCACGGATTGATAACCATCCGTCGCAACTGTTTTCTTCTGCAATACCACGTTTGGGCTGACTTCAATTACCGTTACCGGGATTAAAGTGCCTTCCGGGGAGAAGATCTGTGTCATTCCGACTTTTTTACCTAAGATTCCTTTGGCCATGAGTTTCACCTCCTACTTTACTCATTTTAAAATGATATCAACACCGGCGGGGATCTCCAGATGAATTAATGCATCCATCGTTTTTGGAGTGGTCTCAACAATGTCGATTAAACGTTTGTGAGTTCTTCGCTCAAATTGTTCACGGCTGTCTTTGTACTTGTGCGGTGAACGGATCACAGTGAATACCTCTTTTTCGGTCGGCAGCGGGATCGGCCCGGAAACTACCGCTCCGGTCTTCTTCGCTGCATCAACGATTTTCTTGGCCGATTGATCCAACAATCGGTGATCGTAAGAAACTAATTTGATTCTTAAGGCAGATTTTGCCATTTTTGTCCTCCTTTGCGTCCATTAAATGGTTAGCTCGGCTCCATGCGAATTACCTGATTCCGCTGGTATTGGCAACGCAACCGTGCGTATCAGCAACCTCGCATATCCATGCCTTTCAAAAGCCTGATATATATTACCAAAACACGCCAAATAAGTCAAGAAAAATATTCACTTTTTTATTATGAGTATTATTAGAGTCCGCCAAAACTCGAAAAAATCCGTTTAAGAAGGAAAAATTTCGATGAAAACCAATGAAAAAAATAAAAAGCCCGGCTTTGGTCAGGCTTTTCGGTTCGATAAACTCGAATATATGCTTTTCAGTCCGTCTTCCAGATCGATCTTCTTCTGAAATCCGAAATGCTTTTGGGCTTTTTCCGTTTTGGCGCAGGAGTTTCGGATGTCGCCCGGACGGGCCGGCTGATAAAAAATCGGCTGATGGTTTTGGGCGACCTTCTGCACCGCCGCGGCCAGCTGTTTGATGGTCGTGGGAATTCCGGTCCCGATGTTGTAAGCTTCGCCCGGACGAACGTTCGGAGAAAGACAAGCCTGGATGTTGGCCGCGGCCACGTCGGATACGTATATGAAATCCCTGGTGGCCCCGCCGTCGCCGTAAATCGTGATCGGAGCGTTTTTCAGGACCCGGTCGAAGAAAATGGAGATGACCCCGGAATAGACGCTACTCGGATCCTGTTTTTCTCCGTAGACATTGAAATACCGAAGGCCGACGGTCTCCAAATGGTAAATCCTGGTGTAAAGCGAAGCATACATCTCGTCCGCCAGTTTGCTTAAGGCATAGGGCGAAATGACCTTCCCCAGCCGTTCCTCGGTCTTGACCGCATCCGCATTATCCCCGTAAACGGCTGATGAAGAAGCATAAACGACTCTTTTGACTTTACTGACCAGCGCCGCTTCCAAAACATTCAAAAACCCCTGGACATTGATCTCGTTGTTCAAAACCGGTTCTTCGACCGACCGCGGCACCGAGACCAGCGCTGCTTCGTGGATGACATAATCCTGGCCGGAAACGGCCTTCAGGACTTCATCGTAATTCCGGACGTCGCCTTCCTGAAAAAGAAAGTTCGGATCGCTGATGATCTCCCGAAGATTTTCCAAATTCCCGCTGGACAGATCGTCGAAAGCCAGAACTTGGTGATGGGCTTTGATCAGACTGATGCAGATCTCGCTGCCGATGAATCCGGCGCCGCCGGTTACCAAAAATTTTCCCATATGAAGCTCCTATTTTTTATGTTTTATCCGTTAAGCAGGTTGAATAAATTCACCAGCCGGACGACATTCAGAAAAGCAATGGCCAAAGCGACCGAAAGGGCCAAAAGATTGGCAAATTTGCTCCGGTCTTTGATCCGAAAATACCCGAAGAGCAAAAACGAAACGAAAGCGATCCCGACGATCCACAAAAAATAATAAACGGTGCCGTAGGAGATCGAATAAATGAACATCCCCTCTTCCATCCGGGCCAGTTCAAAATCGGCGTTCACCACCAGATCGATGAGGCCCACCGCGACGATCAGCCCGACTCCCGTATAAACGAGCACAAG
>CAYQUB010000140.1:0-3785 GCA_964420625.1 uncultured Bacteroidales bacterium
GTGTTGGGTGTGTTTGGTGGTTTTTTTGGAATCAATGTCCTTTTTGATGTCGATTATTTTCAGGATGACGGAAATGCGGATCTTCTTGATCGACTTCAAAACGGTGCCTTTGAACAGCGAACTGATCCGGTCGGTAATGTAATGGTTCAGGACCAGCAATTCTTCCAGGCTCAATTCATAAATCGGATAATCCGATTCCGGATAATATAGTTTTGCGATGTCGCTGATGAGCTGCCAACAAATGTTTTTGAGGGCTTCCGCTTTGACTTTGACGGTCTCGCTGGAATATTCTTCGCTGAACTCGTTCTTGGCGCTTAGGACCAGTTTTTGGACCGATTCGTCATCAATGGTCGGCTGGTGAGCCCGAAGTTTCTTTTTATCCGTTTGCAAGGAATTCATGACCAGGAACAGATAAAAGATCAGGCAGATCAGAAATCCGATGATGATCCCGAAAATCAGGACGTCAAGATTACCGATGGTGATCTTATTAAACAGTTCGGAAAAGAAATCTTTGATGGCAATGAAAATATTCAAAAACATAATCTCTTCCTTTCTGGTTCTCATTTATTTTACTACATAACCCCGGACTTTGCAAGAAACCAATTGCTTATTTCTGGACTTATGGGGTTGGTTGTGGTATCATATCTAAAAGGAATTTTACGAACATGAATAAACCGTATTTGATTGCCGTCGACCTGGATGGCACCCTGATAACCAACTTCGACCATTACGACGAGAAGAGTTTCGGGCTTTTAAAAACCTTGTCCAAAGACAATTACGTCGTCATTGCTACCGGGCGTCCGTTCCGGTCTTCCAAATATTATTATGACCTGTTGGGACTCAAAACCCCGATCATCAACTACAACGGCGCTTTGGTGCAAAACCCCAACGACCTAAACTTTGAAAAAACCATGATCACCATCGACCGCTGCGTCGTCATCGACCTGATCAAGGACAACGAAGATATCCTTCTCAACGTCTTCTGCGAGATCGAGGATGACATCTTCCTTTGGAAGGAGACCGACGAGATCGTTCCGTATCTGCACATTACCGGCGGTAACCTGAAAGTCGGAAATTTTGATCTCATTTTGAACGGCGACCCAAACGGAGCCATTGTTTTGGCTAAGCTCGGAAGCGAAGAACGCTTGACCCGATATCTTAAAGACAAGTACGGGGACGGCGTCAACATCCGGTTTTGGTACAATGAGGCCCTTGCCATCGCCGAGATCTACAATCCGCTGACTTCCAAAGGCCACGCGCTGCGCGGCATCGCCAAATATTATGGAGTTCCGATGGACCGAACCATCGCCATCGGTGACGGACACAACGACATTGAAATGATTCAAACCGTCAAATACGGCGTGGCCATGGGTGAAAGCCATGAAAGCCTTCTGGCTGTGGCCTCGCTTCAAACCCTTCCCATTTCGGAAAGCGGCGTCTATCATTTCCTTGCCGGTTTCTTTCACGTGAATTCCTAAGACTTCAAGAATTTATAGATTAAAAATGTAACCTTTAGGGATATCATCAAAAGGTTACATTTTTTATTTTTACTTGTATATGTCCATCCGATTAAGGAAAATGTTCCGCGAATTGCTCATGTAAGCCATGAACTGCGTTAACGAAACATCGGTGACATTCACCCAAATCTCCACGATCGGCGAGAAGCTTTTCGCATCCCCCGCGGTCGCTTCGATCTGATAAAAGATTATGTAATAGCGGAAGGTGATCGCGATGGATTGGGTAGTTCCGATAATGGACGAGTTTCCGGCGTTAAAGGAAGTGGAAACACTCCAATAAGTCAGATTCGCACTCATCTTGGTCTTATAAACCACGTCCTCTTCCCCATAGGCCAAGGCGTTCCAGGAGATGTTCAGGATGTCGCCCTCGTTTTGAATGATCGGCTGGTCGTAAACATTGCCGTTGATGCTGACCACGAGATCGCCCAGATCAATGAAACTTTCCAATCTTAAGTTTCCCGAAAGCGCGAATCCTTCCGGATTGGAAGCGATGACCCGGTAGTATTGGTGCGAATAAGTTGAAGG
Source organism: uncultured Bacteroidales bacterium (assembly GCA_964420625.1). Classification (GTDB taxonomy): domain Bacteria; phylum Bacillota_I; class Bacilli_A; order ML615J-28; family CAG-698; genus UBA2253. Next base: position 2,043 of record CAYQUB010000140.1, read on the forward strand.
AAGCAAATATTCCTGACGGCAGTTGGCTCCGTCGGTCACGACCGGGTTATCGACGGCGGTGATGTCAATCCATTCCAGTTCGTCAGCGGATCTTTGAACTTTATAAGTGACATCGGCGGCTTTAAGAAGCCGGTTCCAGATGAAGGTGACCGCATTGCCAGCCGAAACTTCCCCCAAGACCGTAAAGTTGGCTACATTTCCGATCCGTTTCGTCACCGTGATCGTAACCGGCTCGGTAAGGGTCTCCCCAAGACGGTTGAAGGCCCTTAAGGTTATCCAAACCTGGCGGGATGTGCCATCCAAAGGCAGGCGGAGGGATAAATAACCGCCGTTGTCGGTGATCGGGTGAAGGGCCGTATCGACGAGCGTGAACGTCTCGCCGTCTTTTGACTGTCTGATCTCGTAACTGACCGCGTCGCCGAAGAGCGGATAGACCTTGTTCCAGCGGATCTTCAGAATGCCGTTGAAATAGTTGTAATCGCTGAAATAAACACCCGAAAATGCTTCCAAAACCAGCGGTGTCCCGGTTTGGATCTCCGGCGCTCCTTGCGCGGAAGCCGCTGCGGCCGCGCCCAGCGTGTTGGTTTTGGACAGCGCTTTGACTCCGTAATTGTAAACCGTTTCGGTACTTACTTCATCAACATATCTTATGACTCCGTTTTGGGAGATGTCTCCGATGACCTCAATGATCTCCGAGGAACCGAAAGTCAGAGCGGTGGTGCTGCGATACAAAACGTAAAATTTCGCGTTGGCCAAGGCATTGAAATCCAGAATGAATCCGTCTTCATTTTTGGAAACCAGCAATCCGGAAACGGCCGGAAGGCTCACCGGCGTCATGGTCCGGATCTCCGGAAGGATCGAAGCCCTTTTCCACATTAACGTCTTGATCCGGTTCATATTATTATAGAAAGCGCCCGATTTAACTTCATAGGCATTCTTTAAGCTGGAGTAGCTGAAGACGCAGTGGCCCTGGATCTCCGGATACTGGCTGGAAAACTGAACTTGGTTTCCGGCTTCGTTGGGATTGGTGTACCAAGAAGCCCGGGCGCTGTCCGCGACCATGTACAGTCCCATTCCCGAATACAGGTTGACGTTCTTGTTTTTAACTTCTTTCACCCACCAGTCCATGACATCGGCGTAAGGCGCGGCGGTATCTTCCATCGACCAGTAACTTTGGGGAAGGATGTAATCGATCCATTCGCTGTCGACCCATTTTTTGGTATCGCAATACAAATGAGCGTCATAATGAGAAAACCCGCTCGTGTTCGACCCGACCGGCGTCAATAAATTCCCGTTAGCATCGTAAGTCGCAGTCGCGGAATAGGATCCGTTCCGGTAAATGCCGGTGGGAGAAATCCCTAGTTGAACATAGCGATCGTTGGCGAGATTATATTCTCTCATCCGGGTGCTGAGTCCCTGAATGAACAGATTTACTTGTTCCCGGCGGAAATCCGCGATGGACAGGTTATTGATGTTATATTTGGCCCGGGTGACAGCATCGTCCACGTCGGAAATATAAAAGTAATCATCAAAATGGATGGCATCAACATCGTAATTTTCAATGATCTCCATGCAAGTGTCGATGATGAATTTCCGAACGGCGACTTCCCCGGGATTCAGAATGACTCCCGAAGTCGATTGCAGCAAATATCCGGCGTTGGAAGCGATGTTGTAATCCGGAAAAGTGGCTGCATATTCTTCCAAAGTCTTTCCGCCCGTCCCCGACCCGACCCGGTAAGGATT
>CAYQUB010000141.1:0-3759 GCA_964420625.1 uncultured Bacteroidales bacterium
CGCTGATCAAAGAACATGTTGATCAATTGATCAACGGCATCAAGTACATCATGCGCGCCGTCGAAGCTCCAAAAGCCGTCATTGCCATCAAGGAAGACAAAAAAGCTTTGATTCAGAAAATTAAGATCGCTTTGGAAAACGAACCGGCCATCACCGTTTACGAGCTGAAGAATGTTTACCCGGCCGGCTGGGAAAAGTACATCGTTCAACACATCACCGGGAAAAACTATAAGTCTTTGCCAAGCGAAGTGGGAGTTGTTCTTAACAATGCGGCGACAGTTATTGCAGTTTGCCGCGCCGTTGAAGAGAACATGCCGCTGATTGAAAAGATGATCACCGTTACCGGCGAAGGCATCAAGAACCCGATTAACGTGTATGTAAAAATCGGAACCAAAATGAGCGACATCATTGCGAAAATCGGCGGATACGCGGAAAATCTGAAAGAGGTTTTCTTCATCGCCGGAGGCCCAATGACCGGAAAGAGCGTTTTTTCCGACGAAATGGTCGTCCATCGTTGTCTGTCCAGCGTTGTGGTCATGCCGAAAGCCATTCGCGAAGTCAATCCAGCTTGCCTGGGTTGCGGAAAATGCTGCGATGCTTGCCCGGTATTTCTTTCGCCGATCCAAATCAAAGAAGCGTTTGACGCCGATGATTTGGAATCCATGAAAGCTTTGAAAGCCAATCTATGCATGGCCTGCGGACTCTGCTCGTATGTTTGCCCGTCGAGAATCGAATTGACGGACGCCGTTTGCAAAGCCAAAGCCGAAGTAATGAAGAAGAGGTAATCCAAAATGAATGAACAAAGAAAATTAGTATTGGGAAAAGAACCATTCATTCGCAAAGCTGACAATCCAAATTACGGAACCCAAATCGTAATGCGGGACTTCATGATTGCTTTGCTTCCGTTGATTCTTTTCGCTTGGGTCAAAAACGGATTATTGCCATTTATCAATGGCGACACCAACTCCGTATGGACCATGCTTTATCCTCTGATTTTTATATTCGTCGGCGGATTCACGTCGATGTTAGTCGAATTTGTTTATTATAAGTTCCTGATGAAAGACAAGAACATGAAAGAACGGATGCAGACTTCGTTTGCAGCCATTCCGGGATTGCTTTTGGCGATGATCTTGTCCGTTAATACCCCGCTGTGGGTTCTCGTCTTTGGTTGCTTGTTTGCGACTTTGGTCGGTAAACTGCTGTTCGGCGGTTTCGGGAACAACGTCTTTAACCCGGCTTTGATTGGTTATCTGTTTTTAACTGCTGCTTATTACTCGGTCATTACTTCCGGAAACGGATTCTTGAACCCGAGTGAAATAATCGCCGGAGCCACGCCAATGACCATTTTAAAAGCCGACCCGATCGGAAACGTCGCGGTGCTCCTCAATCAATATGGACTGGGAAAGATGTTCCTCGGATTTGTTCCGGGGGCCATCGCCGAAACCAGTTCCCTGCTTTGCTTGGTTGCCCTGGTTTGGCTGATCGTTCGCAAGGTCGTCAATTGGCGAATTCCGGTTTTCTACTTGGGATCCGTCTTTGTTCTTACCTACATCATCGGCGCTTTCAACGGCTATGCGGCCAGCTTGGATTTTGCCTTGACCGGCTTGTTTAGCGGCGGGCTGATGTTCGGAGCCGTCTTCATGGCCACCGAACCGGTCACCAGCCCGAAGACTCCGAACGGAAAAATCATTTTCGGTTTGGGCCTGGGCGTTTTGACCGTTCTGTTTCGTTTTAAGAGCAATATGCCGGAAGGCGTCGCTTCGGCGATCCTCGTCATGAACTTGTTCACCATCATCATCGACCGGTTGGCCGCCCGTCTGCGTGTCAGCGGAAGCGTTAAAAAAATGGTCATCCAATATTCAATCATCGGGTTGATTTTGGTTGGGATCAGCGCTTATTCCGTCAGCGGTTTTACCAAGCAGGAAATCACAATTGATCTTTCCGAACAAAATCAAAATTTTGAAACTTTGAATTTTGATTATACTTTTGCGGTTGATGACGAAACTGTCATTGTTTCGGTTGATGAAACTTACGCCATCGTAAGCGTCAGCGTGGCGGAATACGATACTGACGAATTCAAAGCGCAGTTTCTTACCTTAATCAATGCCAACAAAATAACCGTTTATGTTACCGAAGTAGTGGCGACGGCGACGGAAACCACCGTCAGTGTTTCTTCAAAGGGGTTCGGGGTCAACATCCCGGTGGTCATTGTTTTTGACCTAACCGGTCAAATCACCGCCGTTACGGCGAACACCGCCGGCGAATCATATTTTGATGAATACAATGAAGGCTGGGCGGAAGCCAATGGGCATCCGGATGCCCTCATTCCGGGAAGAATCATTACCGGCCAAAGTGATTTGTCGGGAATTGAAGTTGTTTCCGGCGCGACCGTCACATCCCGGGCCATCATCGGCGCGGCGACGGTGGCAATGAATTACATGGAGGCGCAAAATGGCTAAACCAATGGCAAAACCGTTAAAATATTCTTTCTTGCTGATTGGACTTGGGCTGATCGCCGGGTTCTTGTTGGCGCTTGTCAACAACATTACGTCCGGAGTCCTGGCCGAACGCCAAAGGGCTTTGATCGAAGAAGCCATGAACGAATACTTTGATTACGATAGTTACAGCGTTGACCGTTCTGATGAATATCAAAATTTGGATTCCGATATTTCGGAGATCTATTTCGCTTTCGGAACGGACAACCAAGCCGCCGCGGTCATTTATAAAACCGTTTCTCAAGGCTACGGTGGCGATGTCGTCAGTTTGATCGCCATCAGGGCCGACGGAACTTTTGAAGGAGCATACATGATCGAAGGATCAAAGGAAACTCCGGGAAAAGGGGACAAAGTCCTGACCCACGATTTCCAGATCACCAATGAATCGGTTGATGACTTTACATACGAGATTTTGGCTGGTTCCTCGGTAACTTCCAATGCGGTTGTAAATGGCATTGAAGCCGCCGCCGAACACTTCCAAACGATCGAAAGCACTTTGGGGGATATCACCAATGACTAAAAAAGAAAATTTCTTAAAAGGATTTTGGAAAGAAAATCAGATCCTCGTAACCATGTTGGGACTATGCGCCCCGATGGCCATTACTACCAAAGTCGAAAACGCCCTGGGGATGAGCGTGGCTTTGATGTTTGTTTTGATCATGTCCAACGTCATCATCGCCGCCATCCGAAAGATCGTTCCGAATGAGATCCGAATTCCGATTTTCATCGTGGTCATTGCCACTTTGGTTACATTGGTTGACATGTTATTAGCGGCCTATCTTCCGGCTTTGTCTAAGAGCTTGGGAATATGGATTCCGCTGATCGTCGTAAACTGCATCATTTTGGGAAGAGCCGAAGCTTTCGCTTCGAAAAACACCGTGCTTGACTCGCTGATTGATGCCATCGGCATCGTCCTGGGCTACTCCATAGTCCTGATCCTGATTTCGGTCATCCGCGAGTTTTTGGGAACCGGCGGCCTTACCATTTGGGGTAACCTCGGGTTTAATATCAATGATTGGTTCAACCGCACGGCTGATAACAAATTTACTTTCTTCACGTCCTTCTTCACAACTCCGCCGGCGGCTTTCATTCTATTAGGCTGCATCATCGGAATTGCGAACATCATCAATCGAAAGAAAGCGGTGAAACAATAATGAGTTTAAATGAAATATTGACCATGGCCTTTGGCGCCATCTTAATCGAAAACGTCATTCTATCCCGCTTTTTGGGCATTTGTCCGTTTCTTGGCGTATCTTCGAAACGC
>CAYQUB010000142.1:0-3677 GCA_964420625.1 uncultured Bacteroidales bacterium
GATCCCAAACCGGTCGGCATCGAAAATGATCATGGGGGTGGCATTGATGATGTTCACGCCGACCTCAATGACGCTCGTGGAAACGAGGATCTGGATCTTGTTGGCGGTGAACAGGCTCATCACTTCTTCTTTTTCCGGCGGTTTCAGCCGACTGTGGATCAGCCCGACGGCGCAGATTCCTTTAAAATAGCCGGATACTTTCTCGTATATTTCGGTGGCATTGCGCAGATCCATGACCTCGGATTCCTCGATCATCGGCGCGATGCAGTAGATCTGCCGGTTTCGGGCAATCTCTTCTTTCATGTGCAAAACGACTTGAGGGAGGTCTTTGGAAGTCATGTATTTGGTAATGACCGGCTTTTTCTTTCCGGGCAGGGTTTTGATGATCGAAATGTCGGTCTCCCCCAAAATGGAAATGGCCAAAGTTCTCGGGATCGGGGTGGCGCTCATTTTCAGATGGTCGATGAGATGGCCTTTTCCGATGATCGAAACTCTTTGTTTGACTCCGAACCGGTGTTCTTCGTCGGTGACGACCAAGCCCAAACGATCGAATGCAACGTCCTTTTGAAACAAAGAATGAGTGCCGATGACGATGTCGACCTGCTTGTCCGCCAGGCCGTTCAAAGTATCTTTTTTATCCTTCCCCGCGACCGATGAGGACAGCATGTCAATGCGAACATCGGTATTTTTGAATAAGTCCAGGAAAGTTTTATAATGTTGCTGGGCCAGAACTTCGGTCGGGACCATGATGGCGCCCTGAAAACCGGCGGTGATGGCCGCATAAAGGCAGATGGCCGCAACCACGGTCTTTCCGCTCCCGACTTCGCCTTGCAACAGACGGTTCATCTTGTATTCCGCTCGCATGTCCCCGAGGATCTCACCCAAAGCTTTCATTTGGTCGACGGTCAGCTCGAAGGGCAGGCTCTTGATGAAGGCGTTGACCTTGACCGGGTCATAATTGATGGAAACGCCCTGAGGAAAATGTTTGCGCATGTAGAACATGTATTTGATCTTCAGCTGATAAAGGAATAATTCCTCGAACTTGATCCTTTTGATCGCCAGATTGATCTCGTCGGAATTCTCCGGAATGTTGATGTAGCGAAGCGCTTCTTTGTAAGGGATCAGGTCGTACTTCTTGGTCAGTTCTTCGGGAACGATGTCCGCGATCTTTTCCCCGAAATCCTCAAAAACTTTCTCTTTGATGTCCAAAACTTTGGCGTCGGAAATGCCTTTGACGTTGAAGACCGGATTGATGTCGTTCCCCAACTCCTCAAAATGGATCTCGGAGGCGGTAAAAGACTTCAGGTTGTCGCTGAATTTCCCGGTGAGACGGACATAGGCTCCGTAATAGATCCGCGACTTCAGAAAATGCCGGTTGAAAATGGAGATCCGGATCTTCCGGTTCTCAATGTCAACGTAGAAATTCATGACCGACAGTTTCGTTTTGACCGAGGTCACGGTAGCTTTGGACTGGACGACTCCCGCGATGGTCAGATTGACCCCCGGGGCGATGTCTTTGAAGGCCGTGATCGTATAATCGTCAAACTTGGTCGGAAAATTCAAAAGCAGGTCTTCAACGGTTATGATGTTGCATTTTTTGAAATATGATACTTGTTTGGGAGTAATGTACTCCAATTCGCTCAATAAGGTGTTTTTCATAACTTCCTAATCCCAATCGGTCCATCCATATCCCCGTTCTAAACAATAAAAAGGGCCAAAGCCCTTTTCTATTCTATTGCTAGAATGAAACTATAGACTTCTTGATTTCCTTCAATAACATCAATTTCAAGATTGCTATAATTTTTCTCAATATATTTCACTAACTCGTTTACTTCCCGGATGTTGACATCGTTTCCGTAAATGATGGTGATAATTTCTTTTTCGTCGTTGATTCCCGCTTTTAGAAGGGCTTTGACGGCGTCGCTGCGACGATGATTCGAAGCCACGATCTTGTTGTCACAAATGCCGATGAAATCGTCTTTCTTGATATGGATCCCTTCCAGATCGGTATCGCGGACCGAGTAAGTAATCAAACCGGTGGTAACCCCTTCAATGACTGATTTCAGGTCGCTGAGAATGGCCTCCGGTTCGCCGTTCAGATCAAGCATGGTCAAGGCCGCGAAGCCTTGGGCGATGCTCTTGGTTTCCAAGACGTGAACTTTGCTCTCGGTATAGATTTTGGCAGCCTGACGAGCGGCCATGATGATGTTCTTATTATTCGGAAGCACGATGATGTGTTCCGCGTTCAGCGTATCGAATCCGCGAATGAAATCCTCGGTCGAAGGGTTCATGCTCTGCCCGCCGGAAACAATGAAATCGGCGCCCATTTCGGTAAAGGTCTTGATCAGACCGGCGCCCGAAGCCACGGCCACGATCGCATATTTTTTCCGAAGAGCCGGTTTTTGAACCGGAGCATGGTGCTCTTCTCCGCATTCGCAAGGACCTTCCTGGACATGGACAAACTCTTTACTATCATGGTGCTGGATGGTCATGTTCTCGATCTTCAGATTGAGAAACTCCCCGTATTTTTGGCCGATGTTCAGAATGTCCCCGGGGTGCAAGGTGTGAACGTGAACTTTCAGGATGTCTTCATCATGAACGACGACGATGGAATCGCCGATCGGCGAGATCATTTTGGTGATGATGCTTTCATCAAAGTCTTCATTATTGACCTCCGGGAACAGTTTCATGATAAACTCGGTGCAGTACCCAAAGGTGACATCATCGTTTTTATTTAGGAATTGCGTACTGACGGTATGCATTGAACCTTCGACCGGTTTTTCGGTGATGAACTTGCCGTCCAAAGCCAAGGACATGCCCTCAAGAACATAAATCAACCCGGCCCCGCCGCTGTCGACGACTCCGGCTTCTTTTAAAACCGGAAGCAAATCCGGCGTGCGAACCAAAGAAGCTTTGGCTTCTTCAACAAATTCTTTGAAAAATTCATTGATTGACATTCTTGAAGATGAGATGGCCGATAATTTCTCGGTAGCTTCTCTCGCGACCGTCAGGATCGTGCCTTCGACCGGTTTCATGACGGCTTTGTAGGCTTGTTTGACACCTGACTCAAAAGCTTGCGCCAAATGGATGGCGTCAACTTGTTGAAAGCCGTCAAAGCCCTTGTAAATTCCCCGGAATAGCTGGGAAAGGATGACGCCGGAGTTTCCCCGGGCCCCCATTAACATTCCGCGTTGTAATTTCTTGGCTACTTCGCAGATATTTTCATCATCAAGAGCATATATTTCGTTTATTCCGCCTTCCATGGTCATTCTCATGTTGGTTCCGGTGTCGCCATCGGGAACCGGGAAGACGTTTAAGGAATCGACTTGTTTATAGTTTTGTTTAAGATTTTCGGACCCATTCACGAGCAGGGTTTTGAATAATGATCCGTCTAGTTTGAATATATCCATGGAAATCCTCCATTCCAATCCTGTTTTTGTCCAAAAAATATCATTGAACCAGGTAAACTGGTTCACTTTTTAGTATTATACCACGATTTAATCGGTTAATCAAGAAAAATGTCATTCCGGGTCGCGTTACCTTTTGGGTATTTGTCGTCCATGCCAAATAAAAATTTCACCATTGGTTCCTTTTTTGAAAACAAACCTGGCCTGTATATTATAATTTGAAATGCAACCAATGCATAGAAATCAATAATTATAAATCACGATTTGTTT
>CAYQUB010000143.1:0-3639 GCA_964420625.1 uncultured Bacteroidales bacterium
ATGGAAGTCTGATAAACGCTTTGGAAGATGTTTTTCATGATATCTTTCAATTTGGAATCGACTTCCTCAAAGGTCCAGGAAAAACGCATCGAGTTTTGGCTCATTTCCAATCCGCTGGTGGCAACTCCGCCGGCGTTGGCCGCTTTTCCGGGGGCAAACAACACCCCGTGTTCCATCAGATAATTGGTGGCTTCTATGGTGGTTGGCATGTTGGCGCCTTCACAAACCATGATGACTTTGTTGTTGACGATTTTCTTGGCTTCGTCGATCCGAATCTCGTTTTGGGTCGCGCACGGAAGGACGATGTCGCCAGGGATGTTCCAAATCTCCAAGAGATCTTCGGCGAACTTGGCTTCCGGATGAGTCTGTCGATAATCCACCAAATTTTGATGATTGGCCTTCATTTTGGCGATAAAATCAACGTCCAAACCTTCGGGATCGTAAACCATTCCCGATATGTCATTCATGGCAATGACTTTGGCTCCCAAGGCTTTGGCCTTGACTCCAGCGTAACTGCCAACGTTGCCGCTGCCGGTGACGATGACCCGTTTTCCGATGAAATCATCCCCCCGAAGATTCTTAAGCATCTCCAATGCAAAATAACAAACTCCAAAGCCGGTGGCCTGAGGGCGGACCAAACTTCCGCCGAAACTGAGTCCTTTTCCGGTAAAAACGCCGGTGAACTCATTCCGGAGTTTCTTGTAATACCCGAACATGTATCCGACTTCCCGGGCTCCGACGCCCAGATCTCCGGCCGGAACATCCGTGTTTTCGCCGATGTGCCGATAAAGCTCACTCATGAAACTTTGGCAAAAGCGCATGATCTCGCCTTCGCTTTTCCCGACCGGATCAAAATCCGATCCGCCTTTTCCGCCGCCCATCGGTAAACCGGTCAGCGAATTCTTGAAGGTCTGTTCAAAGGCCAAGAACTTCATGATCGAACCGTTGACTGATTTATCGAAGCGAATTCCGCCCTTGTAAGGCCCAATGGCGCTGTTGTGCTGAATCCTGAACCCGCGGTTGACCCGGATCTTCCCAAGATCATCGACCCAGGAAACCCGAAAGATGATCATTCTTTCCGGCTCCAAGATTCTCTCGATTATCCCAAGTCTTTCAATCTCGGGATCACTTTCCACTATCAAGTCCATGGACACCAGAAATTCTTTGACGGCTTGCAAGAATTCCGGTTCATGGCCGCTTTTCAAAAGTAAGTCTTGATAGATTTTGTTTAAATACTCGCTTTTAAACATGTTTTGGTTATTCTCCTTGTAGCACAATTCTAACACAGAAAGCGTTTTATTACAATAACATAATTTGCTTTTAACGACCGATTCTATCGAAAAATCGAAAAAATAAAAACGGTGTTTTTGCACCGTTTTCCAAATAAATGAGCCTAAAAGTTATTTTTGATGTTTTTTTATCAGTTCGACGATCTGGTCAACTGTTAGCAGCCGGCCGCTGGAAACGACCTTTCCGTCAATGACTAATCCCGGGTTGGCAAGCACGCCGTAAGCGACGATGTCTTGCATGTCTTTCACATGTTCAACCGGTTCCTTGATGCCGCATTGTTGAGCCGCGATCACCGCGTTTTCATAATTTTGAGTCGAACGGCGGCAACAGCCGCCCAAAGCTTTGATTTGCATAGGTTTCTCCTTTTTCTATTAATAATGCATTAGATGAACAAAAAGTTTATGGCATTGAACAAGTAGCCGATCAAAATGATTCCGACCACCACGATCCCGAAGAAAGTCGCCAACAAGCGGGGTTTTACGACTTTTTTGAGCATGACCAGCGACGGCAGTGACAAAGCGGTAACGCTCATCATCAGCGCCAGAATCGTGCCAACCCCGACGCCTTTCGCGAACAGGGATTCTGCGACCGGAATGGTCCCGAAAATGTCCGCGTAGATCGGAGTGCCGATGGCCGTGGCGATCAAGACGGAGAAAGGATTGCTGGTCCCCAGAACGGTTTCAATCCAAGATTGAGGAATCCAGTTATGAATGAGCGCGCCGATGGCTACGCCGATCAAAATGTAAAGGACGACTTTTTTGTAAGTTGTCAGCATTTGTTCTTTGGCGTAAATCATCCGATCCCGTTTCGTCATCGTTTCTTGTTCCGTTTCGGAAATCGTTCCGTTTTTCACAAAGTCTTCAACGTAATTTCCCGCTCCCGACTTCTCGATGAGGGTTCCTCCGATGACGGCCAAAACCAAGCCGCTAACCACATAAGCAATGGCGATCGGAAATCCGAAAATGCTGATTAGCAAGATCAAGGCTCCCAAATCCACTAACGGACTGGAGATCAAAAAGGAAAAGGTCACGCCCGAAGGAATTCCCGCTCGGGTAAAACCGATGAAAAGCGGAATTGAGGAACAGGAACAAAAAGGGGTTAAGGTTCCAAGCAAAGCCCCCAAAAGGTTGGCTCCGATCCCGTGATATCGGGCCAAAATCTTTTTGGTTCTTTCGGGAGGGAAGAAAGATTGAACATAAGAGATGATAAAGATTAAAATCATCAGCAGAAAACTGATTTTAATGAAGTCATAAATGAAGAAGTGAACCGATTCGCCAATGCGGCTGATCACAAAATCCGAACCGAACAGGGATTTCAAAATCCAAGCAATGAGATCTTGGAGCCACTTCATTCCCAAAATCTGTTCGAAAATAAAGCTCCAGATGGCTTTCAGGACGGTCATGCTTCATCCTCCCGACAAGCGCATTGGAGATTTCCGATTTCCAGGAAATCAAAAAAGACCAGCATCTCTTCAAGGTTCTTCTGGTTAAGCGAATAATGGCACCATTTACCATCTTTTTGGCAGTCCACCAAACCGGCTTGGACCAAAACTTTCAAATGATGAGAAAGGGTCGGCTGGGTTATTTTAAATGCTTCCAGCAGTTTGCACGCGCACATGTCTCCCTGGGAAAGCAAAAGCAAAATCCGGACTCGGGTTTCATCCCCGAGCGCGCGAAAAGCATCAGAATAATATTGTGAATTCATATACGCCTCACATTGATGAATGTGAATGTATTGTATCACAACACATAGACGTTTGTCAATGCGTTTCCGAAGCTTTTATGGAAAAAACTTGCATTTTAAAAACTTTTTCTTTTTTGGTCCCGGCTTCTTCAATGGTGTGTTGGTACTTAAAACCAGCGTTGCTAAAAAGTTTGATCGAACGCTTGTTGCCTTCATCGGTATAAGCTTCCAATACCGAAAGTTTTAGGCTCTCAAAACCAAATTTCAAGACGGCCTTCAAGGACTCGCTCATGTAACCCCGGCCCTGAAAAGCCGGAGTAAGGCCGAACCCCAGTTCGGCTTTTTGTTTACTCTCGTCGAAGTTCCAAATGCTGACGGTTCCGATCAATCGGTGCAATAACGTGTGCTCAACCCCCCAAATGATCCACAAACCCTGTTTGACACCATCATTCATCCTGTCCAGATAAATTTTGGTATCTTTGACGGTCACATCGGGAATGGTATCCGTGAAAAGGTGCATTTCCGGGTCGGATCGCATTTCAAACAACTCGGAAAGGTCTCCATCCGTCAATTTTCCCAAGGTCAACCGCCGGGTGGAAAGGATCGGAAAAGGACTTTTCGGTTTCCTATTTCATTCCTCCCCAACAACCCAAACACACCCAACCA
>CAYQUB010000144.1:0-3598 GCA_964420625.1 uncultured Bacteroidales bacterium
AACTCGGACTTTTTTGTTCAAAAAACTCGGTTAATCTCTTTGATTTGGAAGATTGATGTGTTATAATGTGATGGAATGGAAATAAGGAGTGTTCAAATGAAAAAGATTTATGCGTTTTTATTAATGTTCTTTTCTTTGTGGGCTTTAGTTTCTTTTGCCCATGTTGACGCCGCTGTCGGCGATATCTATGAGATCGGCGGGGCGAAATATTACGCGCAAGAGATAGTAGAATCAACCAAAATAAGTTATGGAGTCACCCAAACCAGAGAAAAGGGATTTACTTCCACCACGGCTTCCGGATTTGACCCCGATGGGATTGGACCGGCCAGCGGGTTCGTTGTTTCCGGACAGTATTATCCGCAACAAGTGAACTTTTTGGAAGTCCCGACTTCCGCGGGCGTGAAGATAACCACTTGGGCCAATCTGAATAATCATCGTTGGACCCTGACGACGGTCCGTAATCTGATCGCGGACTACGAATTGAAACACGCGGGGTGGACCGTCGTTGCGGCCATTAACGGCGATTTCTTCGATATCCATGGCGAAGGGAACTTTCCTTATCAAACCAGCGGCGCCATTGTTTCCGATGGCAATTATTATAAGACTACTTCAGGCGGAACGGTTGGCTTTACCAATGACGGAACCGCTAACTCGCTGATCGGAAATCAAAACGTGACCCGTTCGCAATATATGAAATTGGCTGTCTATGACGCTAGCGGCGCCATTGTCAGCGAATTTGATATTCAAAAAGTGAACGCCGCTCCTGGCGACAATGAAACGGCCGTTTATTTCGCCAACTACGATGCCAACAAGACTATCGTTCCAGTTGATGTCATCGTTAGCCCAACCAGCAACGGTTATTTTGTTGATGAAGCCGAACTGGCATTACCGAATCAACCGACCGATTTCTACGGGAAAGGGACCATTAGTTCCTTTGCTTCAAAGACCATCGCCAAAGGTCAATTCGCAATCGTTACCAATAACCTGGATGTGGCGCATTCCCTTGGAAGTGGCGTTACCATCCGCGTTCAGTATGAATATACCGGCGCTTACGCGAACGTCAACGATGTTTGCGGCGGCGGTGCCACCATCATGCGCGATGGAGCCATTGCCACTGCTGATGATCGAGTTCGTCACCCAAGAACCGTGGTTGGCAAGAAAGCCGATGGAACGGTGGTTATGATGGTCGTTGATGGACGTCAATCCAACATTGACATGTATGGTGCCACCTACCCCGAATTGGCAGCCATCATGTCCAGCCGCGGCTGCGTCGATGCTTACAATCTTGACGGCGGCGGATCATCCACCATGGTCATTCGCGAAGGCGACAGCCTGAGAGTGCTCAATTCACCGTCCGATGGCCGGGAACGGACCGATTCCAACTGCATCCTGATCGTCACCCATGAACCGGAAATGGAATACGAACTTTTGGAAAAGACCGAAACCAGCTTGTCATTCAAACTGAACATCTTGGAAGCATACACTCATAAAATCGATAAAGTATTGGTTCGCGTCAATGCGCAAACTCAAGAAGTCGTGGACGGAGAGGTTACTTTCACCGGGCTAAGGCCGAACAAAGAATACAAAGTCGATGTTTATTACAAAACTTTGTCGGGAGTGATTTATACGATGACTTTCTTTGATTATAAGACCACCATGAAGCGAGCTCCGGAATTTTTCATTGTCAATCTGACCGAGTCTCCAACCAGTTACACCTTTGCTCCGGAGTTTTTCGACCCCGATATTGCCACGAATCTGTTGACCGCGAGACTATATGTCAACGAAACGGAATATGCTTTTACCGCCGGGTCGCTGACTTTGGATAAAGCCCTCGTTTCTAGTCTTGACAGCGTCCGGCTGGCTTACACGGTTGACATCGGGAACGGGCCGCTCGAGATCATCATCAACAACCCGCATTTCTATTCGACCATGGCCTTAAATGAAATCATCGACGGCCAAAGAACTTTTGTTTCCGGAGTATATAAATAAACAAAACGAACAAAGAAGAATAGCCCATGACCATGGCTATTTTTTGAATGTCGTTTTGGGGATTTCATTTTTGGGCTTTTGGTGTTATAGTGGTTTCAAAAGTTTTTAGGAGATTGATTGTAGACATGAAAAAACTAAATTTAATCTTATTGTCGTTTGCCTTGCTTTTGGCGGCTTTCGGGGGATTGGTGGCCGTTGACGCTACCATCAGCCCGGTCGAAATTGCGGGGGCCGAATTCGGAATCGAAGAAGTGTTGGCTTCCGATGATTTGGCTTATGGAATCAAGCATACGCTGGCGAAATCTTACACCAAAACTTCCCTTTCTGGTTATGACGCCGACGGAATCGGCACCGGGACGGAAATGGTTCAAGCGGGAGTGAGTTACGCCCAACAAGTCAATGTTTTGGAAGTTCCGACCACTACCGAAATCAAAATCACCAATTGGGCCAATTTCAACGGCAACCGTTGGACTTTGACGACCGTCAAAGGATTGATCGGCGATTACGAAAGCAAACACCCGGGATGGAAAGTCATCGCGGCCATTAACGGTGATTTCTTCGATATCGGCGGCAAAGGAAACCTCCCCTATCAAACCAGCGGGGCGGTTGCTTCCGACGGGGAAAATTTCAAAACCACGGCTGGCGATACGGTGGCCTTTACCAATGACGGCACGGTCAACTCTCTGATTGGAAACCAGCCGGTTGAAAGATCCGCCAATATGGTCCTGGCCGTCTATGATGCCACCGGAGCCATCGTTAGCGAATTTTCCATCGACTTGGTCAATGCGGCTCCGGGAGCCAGTCAAACCGCTTTATATTATGCCAATTATGACAGCACGCATACGCTGGTTCCCATAGAAGTTACGGTACCGGCCGAGGCTCGCGGATACTTTGTTGATTCGGCCAGCCGAACCTTGCCGAACAGCGCCACCGATTTCTATGGTAAAGGCGAGATCACTTCGCTAGAATCCAAAACCATTGCTTCCGGGCAGTTTGCCATCGTTACCAATAACCCGGAAGTAAAAGCGGCTTTAGCGGTTGGCGTTACCATTCGGGCCCAGTATGAATTTCTTGGCGCTTATGCCCATATCAATAACATCGCCGGTTGCGGCCAAACCATCATGAGCAACGGAGTCGTCGCCGAAGCTGGTTTGACTGACCGGGCCCCGCGGACCGTGGTCGGAAGAAAAGCGGACGGAACCATCGTCATGATGGTCGTGGACGGCCGTCAAGCTTCCAAAGGAATGTACGGCTGTGATCGAACCGAACTGGCGGCCATCATGACCAGTTTTGGGGCGGTCGACGCTTACAACCTTGACGGCGGGGGATCATCCACAATGGTCATTCGCCAAAGCGGATCATTCGTGGTCCAAAACTCGCCTTCGGATGGCCGCGAACGAACGGATGCCAACTGTCTGCTCATCGTCGCGAAAGACCCGGAATTGGCCATTTCCGTCAGTGAGTTTGGGGAAACCGATTTGGATTTTTTCATCAATCTGGCCAACGCCAACGGGCATGACATTGTTAATTTGTTCATGGAAATGAACGGCGAGACCAAACCCGTTGTCAACAATTCGGTCACTTTTGCCAATCTAACTCACAATACCGA
>CAYQUB010000145.1:0-1231 GCA_964420625.1 uncultured Bacteroidales bacterium
ATATAAAGAACCGGGTTTCTGGGATCATTGAGGATTATCAGCTTGGGGAGACGGTGGAAACATTTTTTGAGATTCCGAAAGATACGGTCTTTGGCGATTATTCCATTAATGTAGCCATGCGTTTGGCCAAACAATTGCACAAAAACCCGATGCTGATTGCTCAAGAAATTGTTTCTAAAATCGACGGGCGGGCATTGCATCTGACTAAAATCGAAGTAGCGGGAAATGGTTTTATCAACCTGTTCATCGACCGGCGATATTTAGCCGATGTCGTTTTCGACGTTCTAAATAAAAAGGAACATTATGGCGACCTTAAACTTGGAACCGGTGAAAACGTCAATCTCGAATTCGTCAGCGCCAACCCGACCGGATACTTGCACATCGGTCATGGCCGGGGAGCTTCATACGGGGATTCCTTGGCGCGGATCATGCGCAAAGCCGGATTTTCCGTCAGCACCGAACATTATGTCAATGACGCGGGAAACCAGATCAATAATTTGGCTGCCTCCATTTATGAGCGATACAAAGAGTTATTTGGTCTTTCATGCGAACTTGGGGAAGACTCTTATCATGGCAAAGAAATCATCGAGATCGCCAAACAAATCAAAACTCTGCAGGGCGATGTCTATCTTTACCAGCCTTGGCAGAAAGAATTCCGGAAATTTGGGGTCGAATTCCTTTTGGAGGGTTTGAAGAAGGATCTGAATGATTTCAACGTTCATTTTGACACCTGGTTTAGCGAAACTTCCCTTTACGAAAACAATGAAGTTCAAAAGACTTTGCAATCATTGATCGAAGGCGGCCACACTTACGAAACGGACGGAGCCATCTGGCTGAAGACCACTGAGTTCGGCGACGAAAAAGACCGGGTCTTGGTCAAAAGCGATAAGAGTTTCACCTATTTGCTTCCGGACATTGCTTATCATGTCAATAAACTCGGGCGCGGATTCAATCATTTGATCGACGTCCTGGGCGCCGATCACCACGGGTACATGGGCCGCTTGCGCGCCGGCGTGGCTTTCATGGGCGGAAACCCGGAAAAAGTGGACATCGAGATCTTACAAATGGTCAGAGCCCTGCAAAACGGCGAAGAAGTGAAAATGAGCAAACGAAGCGGAAAGGCCATCACCCTTCGCGATCTGATCGATGAAGTCGGAAGCGACGCGCTCCGGTTCATGTTTGTTTCCAAGGCTTTGAGTACGCACATGGATTTGGATTTGGACTTGGCGGT
>CAYQUB010000145.1:1241-3598 GCA_964420625.1 uncultured Bacteroidales bacterium
CAATGAGAATCCGGTTTTCTACGTCCAATATGCTTATGCCAGGATCTGCAGTTTGTTCCGGATCGCGGAAGAACAGCACCTTGAGTTTCATCCGGTGACCGAATTTAAAGTCCTGGATGGCAACAAGATCTTTAAAATGATTTTCAATTTGCTTCAATATCCTTTGGTTATTGAAGAGGCGGCCACCAAACGCTTGCCGCACAAGCTCCCCCAGTTCCTGTTGGCGCTGGCGACCTCTCTGCATACCTATTATAATGACGAGAGAGTCATTACCGAAAACACCCAAGAAGTAATGGAAAAATTAACGGTTCTCAAATCAGTTCAAATCGTGCTGAAAGACGGACTGAGTTTGATTGGTGTGGGCGTAAAAGAAAGAATGTAGGAGGAATACATGAAAGAATTCTTTAAAAAGTACCTGTTTGTTTTTGAGTGGATCGGCGCGGCTATTCTGATCGGCGTCGGTATCTTTACGGTTCTCGACAATTCCATTTTGGTCATTTTGGTCGGACTGATTCTGTTGGTTTTTGCTTTGTTGCGGGTGGTGCCGTTGCTTAAAACGACCCCGGATAAAGTTCTAAGAGTAATTTACGCGGTGGAGATCCTGCTCAACCTGGTCGCCGGAATCGTTCTGGTCGTGGAGGGTAGCAAAGGCGATGCCTCCTCTTTGATGGATGGTGACAACAAAATATTCGGTTACATCATCGGCGGCGTCCTTTATCTGCGGGGATTCGTGCATTTCTACGCGACTTCGATGCGAAAAGAACCGAACGATTATGTGAAATTCTTCACGAACCTGGCTTTGTTTACCGTCGGAACGTTCATCATTGCCCGGGGCGGATTTGAAACCATGTTCCTGGCTTACGTCATTTTGGTTTTGGCTTGCTTAAGCGCTTTGTTCATCGGCTACAGCGGTTATAAACATTATCGAAACAACCGTTATGAACTACGGGCCCGCGAAGAGACCAAGAAGGCCGTTGAAAAAGAAAAAGAACAGCCGACCGATGTCATTCAGGATCCGGCTTCCCCAAAACCGGATGTCGTGGTTCCGGAAAAAGAAGAGAAAAAGGAAGAAGCGCAACTTTAGGAGGATGAATTGGCAAAACTAGACAGCGAAATGCTATTTTTAAAACAATTAACCGAGATAAACGGAATCTCCGGACATGAAGGTCAAGTCCGGATTTTTCTAAAGAAGCAATTTTCGGAGGTAGTTGGTCCAAGCGACCTATCTTACGATGGGTTAGGATCGATAATCGCCAAAAAAACTGGTTTGGCCGACGGACCGAAAATCATGATTTCCGGCCATATGGATGAGGTCGGAATGATCGTAACGAAAATCACGGATGAAGGTTACCTGCACTTTCAAACCATCGGCGGATGGTGGAGCCAAGTGATGCTGGCTGAACAATTTACGGTAACCACTTCCAAAGGCCAAGTTTTCCACGCCGTCATGGGGTCAAAACCTCCGCATCTGCTTTCGCCGGATGAATTAAAAATACCGGCCAGCATTGACGAGATGTATCTGGATCTGGGCGTGAAAGATAAAGCCGAAGCCGAAAAACTGGGAATCGAAATCGGGAACATGATTGCTCCTTACATCGAGTTTAGGGAGTTGGCTAATCCCAAATATTTGCTTGGAAAAGCCTGGGACAACCGGATCGGTTGCGCTATTGTGGTTGAAGTCTTGAAGCGCTTAAAGAATGAAGCGCATCCGAACATCGTTTACGGCGTCGGATCGGTTCAGGAAGAAATCGGCTTGCGCGGGGCCAAAACCTCCGCCCAGATGATCAATCCGGATATTTGCTTGGCGCTGGATGTCGGGATCGCCAAAGATACCCCGGGAACGGACATGTCCGTAAAACTCGGGGCCGGACCGGGAATCTTGGTTTATGACAGTGCCTTGATCGGGCATTTGGGCCTGCGGGAATTTGTGGTGCAAGTTTCGAAAGAAGAGCAGATCCCTTATCAGCTGGATTTTCTGAAACATGGCGGAACGGACGCGGGAACGGCCTCTTTGACCAATAACGGCGTTCCATCCATGTCATTTTGCTTGCCGACGAGATACATCCATTCCCATACTTCGATCCTCCACCGGGACGATTATGAGAATGCGATCAAACTGATTGTGGCGGTGATCAAGAAAATGGACCGCGATGCCGTCAACAAAATCACTTTTGATTGAAAATGCGAGCCGCCAAACCGAAAACTTGGGGTTTGGCGGCGGCTTTTTCCCAAAACCATTCACTGTTTTTCCGATTCTAAACCTTGCAAAAAATCCGGGAGTATGGTAATATATCGTCGTATAATTTTGCGCCCATAGCTCAACTGGATAGAGTATCTGGCTTCGAACCAGGAGGTTG
>CAYQUB010000146.1:0-980 GCA_964420625.1 uncultured Bacteroidales bacterium
ATGGGAAGTTAAAAGAGATTAAATGGGACAAAGAAATATTAAACTATATTGGTCAGATACATGAATACAAAGGCCGACAGCAGTTGTTTCTTAGTCAAAAGCCGGATGAACTCAAAAAATTGGTTGAAATGGCAAAAATCCAATCCACCGAAGCATCAAATGAAATTGAAGGAATAATCACCACAAATTCGAGATTAAAGCAGTTGATGGCGGATAAAACAACGCCAAGAAATAGGGATGAAAATGAGATTCTTGGTTACCGAAATGTTTTAAAAATTATTCATGAAAACTTTGAATATATTCCGATCTCTTCAAATTACATTTTACAATTACACCAAGAACTGTATAGATTCTCAGATTCAGGGATTGGAGGGAGATTTAAAAACAGTCCCAATGAAATTGACGAGATAAGGACGGATGGGACCAGAGTTGTTAGATTCAGGCCTTTAGCGCCTTTTGAAACTCCTGGAGCCATGGAACAAATATGTGATAATTACAATAAAATAATTGAGTCATATGAAGTCGATCCTTTGATTGTCATACCAACGTTTATTCAAGATTTTTTATGCATCCATCCTTTCAACGATGGAAACGGACGAATGAGCAGGTTATTAACAACTCTTTTATTATATAAATCAGGATTCGTGGTTGGAAAGTACATTTCTATTGAAAAGAAGGTTCAACAAACTAAAAACGAATATTATGATGCTTTACAATCGAGTTCGGTTGATTGGCATGATGAAAGGAACGATAATGAACCTTTCCAAAAATATTTATTAGGAATAATACTAGCTTGTTATAGGGATTTTGAAGACCGAATTAATTTGGTTAGTTCTAAAAAATCTTCTTATGAATTGGTAAAAGATGCAATAAAACTTAAGATTGGGAAATTTACGAAGAGCGATATCATGGAATTGTGTCCGAGTATTGGAAGAGCTTCCATTGAAAGTGCTTTAAAAAAACTAGTTGAAGAAAAAAAA
>CAYQUB010000146.1:990-3525 GCA_964420625.1 uncultured Bacteroidales bacterium
TTATTCATGGCTCGGGAAGAAGTACTTTTTATACAAGAACAAATTAGGCGGTTGAAACAACTAAACAGCCATCGGGAAAAGTGAAAAGAGAAAAAGTGAGGAAGAACCCATGAAAAAAATATTGCTGGTCAGTTTGGCGATCATGGTCTTTTTGACCGGTTTCCGCACCAAGGAAAACCATCCCGATGATGGGGTCGTGGATTTTGAACTGGAGTATGTCAGTTATGATGAAACCCAGTATCTGGACTTTTTTGACCTTGACCATCATCTGACCATCAAGATCAACATCCCGGATTCGGAACTGGCGCTGATCCAAAGCGATTATGAGAAGTATTCCTCGATGGGCAGCAAATCGCCGATCTACCGTAAATGTGACCTAATAGTATCCATCGAGGATCAAGTTTACGAAATCCCTGAAGTCGGGATCCGCATGAAAGGCAACACTTCCCGAACCGACTTTTATTCTTCGGTTACCGGAATGTATGACATCATCCATTACAAGCTGTCTTTTCAGGAAACCTTTGATGATGAAGATTATTACGAAACCCCCAAGGTTTGGGCAAATGACGATCTTCGGGATGAACGAAAGGACCGGACTTTCGCGGGCATGGCCAAACTGGATCTCAAGTGGAACAAGAACTTTGATCAAAGCCACATCCGCGAATATTGGGCTTATGAGATGATCAGTTGTTACGGACTTCTGGCCCCGAAACTTAATTTGGCGAAGGTTTTAATGAACAACCTTGGGACCATGGAGAGTTTGGGAGTTTATACCGTCATCGAAAACGTGGACGATTACTTTTTGGAGAAAAGGCTCGCGGCCAAACATCTTGGGGGAGATTTGTACAAAGTCAGCTGGGGAAGCGGCTTTGGAGGGGAAATGACGGCCAGGACCTTGGAAGGAATCGGGATCGAAGACGAAGATGTTCCGGAGTTTTATACCTATGATCTTAAAACCAACAAGAAGACCAGCCAAAATGCTCAATTGATCGCCATGCTTGAAGCCGTCAACGATGATCGATCGGATTTGAACACCGTCATCAACGTGGACTATTTCCTCTATTACGAAGCGGTTTGTTATCTCATCGGAAATCCCGATGACATGCGCAACCATTACAATAATTATTACTTGTATTTTTTGAAGGATAACGGGAAAGCCATCTTCATCCCCTATGATTTCGACCGGGTTTTCGGGATCACCAAAGACTGGGATCCGAGCGGAGACGGAATGACCTCATACGATCCGTTTACCAAGATGACGACCATGGGAGGAATCAATGATCAGGTCAATCCGCTGATCCTCCGGACCGTCGCTTCAGGCGGGGATTCGGGATACCAAAAGATTTACCAAGACGCGCTAACCGAGATGATCGGGGGGAAGTATTTAAAGATCACGGAGTTTTCGGCGGTTTACGAGATCGCGAAAACCCATTACGAAACCGAACTGGTCCCCAGCCTGAAAAGCCTGGCCTGGGCAACTGCGGATTTCAGTCTGAATGATGCCTTCAACCGGAGCATTGAAGATTACTTTACCGAAAAAACCGCCGCTGCGGAACCGAATTTAGACGATTAGGGATCAAAAAAAAGTCCTCTTGCGAGGACGGGGGCTTCCAAGCCAAATCAGATTTTGGTTTTGGAGGCTTTTTTTATGGTCGTTTTCTGAATGAACTTATCGAAGATCATCATGACTTGAGGAAGAATGAAAAGCACCAAAATGGTGGAGATGACCGCTCCCCGGCCGATCAGCGTTCCAAAGACGGCGATCGAGGGGATGCTTGAGGACCATCCGAGCACGTATCCGGCGCCGATCAAGATCAGCCCCGAAGTCAAAACGGTGGTCTTGGTTTCATCATAAGCCAGGAAAACCGCTTTCTGACGGTGTTCATCGTTGCGGGAGGAGCCGGAGTGTTTAAGGAATGGTTCAATGGAGGCTGCAAAATCCCGCTTAGGTCCGTCATCGCTCCTTGCGAGATTGATCACGAGCGGAATTGAGAAAAAATCATTTAAAATAGCAAAAAACCTCCCAAAATCAAACTTTGGGAGGTTTTGTGGTTTTTGATTTTTCAAAAAAAGCATTCATTCGGTCCAAAAAGGAATTCACATAAGCCCAGCGTTTTTTGATGATGAAAGCCGAAACCGCGAAAATAACCAACAACCCGGCCCATACCGCCAGCCCCCATCCGGAAAAGGGAATGAATTCCGTGTCAATGAAGTAACTGGTCAGAAAGATCGGCAGCGGCCTGGTCATTAGGATCGTGAATAAGAAAAAGAGCCAGGACATCGGGGTCAGCCCCGCTACAAAGCAAATGATGTCATCGGGGAAAAAGGGCAGCATCATCATCATGAAGATGACGAGATTGGCTTTGCCTTTTACCAGATTCAGGTACTTGTCCGTTTGTTTTTTTCCCACGATCCAGTAAATGGTTTTCTTTCCGAAGAATTTGGCGATTCCGAAGGAAATGACCGATCCGATCAAAACCCCGATGCTGGTCAGAAGCGCGGCTTGGAAATTCCCGTACAGGATCCGGCCGACGA
>CAYQUB010000147.1:0-3427 GCA_964420625.1 uncultured Bacteroidales bacterium
GGGGGGGTCAATTTCATGTTGCTGAGGGGGGTCAATTTCATGTTGACATTTACAATGGGCAAATTCATTTACAAATTATTTTAATTTAAATTATGATTACAAATTAAGCAATAGCGTTGTAGATCATGGAGTTATCTTTGACAGTATTGAAAAAATTAATACATATGAGCAAATTTGTACATACAATGGCACCATAATTCCCGTCCGTTTTTATGTTACAACATATAAAAATTCAAATAATGAGGAATATTTAAAAATCGATGTCATTAATCTGCTTAATAAGAGTGCAATTGGAGAGGAGTTAATGTTTGAATGAGACTCGGAAAAAAGGTAATTTTTTTTGTTTTGGTGGGGTTCTTATTTGTTTGGATGGTTTTTTTTATCACCGATCTAATTCGCTCAAAAAATAATGAAACTCCGATATTTTCTATCTATACACAGGGCTATGATGATGGGGGGAGCAAAAGATATACCGGTTTGTTCTATTCCGTCTATGACTTACATTACGAAAATCCAGAAATGACCGAAGATTGGTTTGAAGAGAACGGAGTTATCAAGGATGAGTTTAAGGACCGAGAATTTGTTTGCGACATGAAAATAACGGCATGGTTTGTTAGCATTGATAAAGTAAAAGATGAATAGTAATATCCTAAAAATGAAAGTTGTAAAGAAAAGAACTTTCAGTCATAAAAGAAGGTTCAATTTTATAGTTTTGAATCGGACCTAAGTAGTGTTCCATAACTTGGAGTCAAAAAAACAAAAACCCCAAAATTTGGGGTAGAAAAAAAGCCTTACGAAGATCAAAAACGTAAGGCTTTTCATGTGCCAATTCCGGGACTTCAATGTCAATAGGGATTGATGGCCTTTCAAGCCTTTTGAACCACTCTTCCAATCAAAAAATGAGATGCCGTTTTCTGGCATCTCTTTCCCCGGCGGTTTTATGACAAGGCTTCGATCATCGCTTGTTCGCGAGTCAAAGGGAAGAACTTCATATCCGCATCCTCAATGTGACCGATGATGAAGTCTTCAATCAAAAATGACACGAAGGCTTGGTTTTTCGCTTCGCCCCGCCGATGTTTTTCTTTCAGATCGGAAGCTTTGACGGTAATGGCCAAATGCAAAGCCTTGTGAATCTCCAAATGCGGATACTTAAGTTCTTTCAATACCATTTCTTCGCAGAAAAAATGCCTGGCCAGGTCATCAACAACCGTTTCAAACAAATCGCCGATTTTTGGCGATTTCGGGTCCGACTTTAACAAATTTAGCAGCGTGTTTCCGATATCAACCAAATGATGGTGCTGCTCGTCAATGGTTTTGTTTCCGCTTTCCCAGTCCTTGTTCCATTTTAAAGGCTCGATTTTATTCATTTCTTTTCCTCCATTCCTTTATTGTTCAATTGGCATATTATTTTGGTTTTCACAACTAATCCAGACTCAGCCGCGGCTTTTTTCTTGGGTCAATGGAAAGAATTTCGAATCGGCTTCGACCATGTGTCCAATAATGAAATCATCGATCAGAAAAGAAACAAATACTTCGCCGTTGACTTCTTCGTTTTCATATTTGTCTTTCAATTCCGCGGCTCTCGCCAGGATCTGGCGATGCATCTTCTGATGATCTTCATATTCCGAATATCCCAGATCCAACAAGATCGTTTCCTCAAAAGCAAAATGCGAATCCAGCTGACCAATCAGTTCTTCGATCTGGCGGGTGATCGGCTTCCCGGTGATTCCGATTTCAGATTGATGATCAGAGGATTTCCCACTTCCACGAGCCGCCGGTGCTGCCGGTCAATCTCCGGGTTCCCGCTTTCCCAGTTGTGATTCCATTCGAAGTAAATTCCGGCCGGAATTGGTTCAAAAACATAACCATCCTCAAAGCAAATGACCCAGTTCCGTCCGCTTTCTTTGGCTTTGTACATGGCATCATCGACATGTTTGTACCAGTTTCGAAATGACTCGTTTATTCGCAGTTCCGCGATCCCAAAACTGGCGGTGATGCGGTTAACGATCGGAAATTCATACGAAGCAATGGTATTTCGGAGTTTCTCCGCGACCGCCCGGGCTCCTTCGGAATCGGTTTCCGGAAGCAGCACCACGAACTCTTCCCCTCCCAAACGGGAAAGGATGTCCGATTTTCGAATGTTTTGAGCCATCAGCCGGGACATTTTTTCCAGAATGTCATCTCCCACCGGATGTCCCCAAGTATCATTGACATTCTTGAAATGGTCAATGTCCGCGATGATCATCGTAACCGGAAACTTATAACGGTTGGCCCGCGAGATTTCTTCCGCTGCCCGCTTATGAAAATAGAAACGGTTGTATAAACCGGTCAGTTCATCAGGCCTGGCTTCTTTTTCCAACCGGCGTTCATGCTCGATTTTTTTGGTCACGTCCCGAGCTGAAACAAAGATGTATTTTCCGCTTTTTTTCGCCCGCCATTCCAAAAAGACATGATGATCGTCTTTTGTCCGGAAACGGCTGACGAAATCCCCCGTTCTTCGGTATTTGCCACTTTTGGGACCGACTCTTGAGTAAAAGGAAGGTCTTCCTCGGGCACCAGATCCAAAAAGCAACAGCTCTTAAGCTCTTCAAGAGAAAAACCAAGGACTTTTTCATACTGGGCATTGATTTTTTGAAAATGGCCTTCCAAGTCCAAAACGCAAAAAACATCCAGATCAAGGTCTTGCCGGTCCCGATTGTCCCGGGGTTGTTCATGGGATTTCGAATTGTCTTCGGCTAGGAAAACCAAGTGGCTGGCATCTTCGGGAATGATCGTCATTTTTACCCATCGGTCCCCGTCCGGTCCAGGCAATTCAAAACTCTGAAGCGATGAAGTGCTCAAGGCTTGGGTCAAGCGATCATGCCACCGGGCGTAATGATGCTCTTTAAACAAAAGCGCCGTCAAAAAGTTCTTCCCAATGAGATCTTTCTTCCGGACTTGGAATAATTTCTCGAAAGCAACGTTGATGTTCTTAAAAACAAAATCCAGCGGTTTCCCATCCGCGGAAAATACCGCTTCGGAATAGGAAAAGGCCATTGGCGATTGCTTGAAGAATGACAAAAATGGTGGCAAAGGCATGAATTATCCTCCCGCTTAGAACGCTTTAATCATTTTATCGCAGCGTCAATATTTGGTAAGTTCCAAAAACAAAGGCATAAAGGCTGACGACCCCGAACATGATGACGGTGACGGAGTAATCATGATGGCGGAACATCGCCACCAAAGTAAAAGTCAGAGTCAGTCCGCTAAAGACCCAACTGAATAAGATTGGGATCGCAAAGACCCAGTTTCCGAAAAAACCTTCTCCCAAGGCGGGATCATAAACCCAGTTGATGATCAAAAGCGCCACCAACGAAATGACTAACGCCATGAAAACCCATAAAGCCAATTTTCCAAATTTGGATTGTGGCAATAATTGCATATTTAT
>CAYQUB010000148.1:0-3416 GCA_964420625.1 uncultured Bacteroidales bacterium
TTTCAAGCTCGCGGACTTTACCGCGGGTCGGGAATTTCACCCTGCCCTGAAGAATTTCATTGTTTAGATTATATTCCTTTTCCTTAAAAATGTCAATCGGTTATTTGGAGAACAGAACTTTTTCGCTTCGGAACAACCGGATCAAAACCCAAATGATCAATGTTGCAAACACCATGGTCGAACCGATGACCAAAAGATAATTGAGCAGGGAGATATCCATCGCCAGAATGCCCTTCAGTCCCAAAGTACAGTTGTAAATGGGGATCAAGTACATCCAGGAACTGGCAGAAGTTCCTTCCGAAAACATGGTCATCACCGGCATCATGATCGAAGCCATGTAAATCGGCATGGCATACATCGTCGCTTCCTTGACGGTTTTCGCGATCGTGGAAGTAATGAGCAGAATGCTGGAAATCAAAACGGAGAGGACTAGCAGCAACAACAGAATTCCCGAATATTCCCAAATCCCGTATCCAAGTTCGCCTTCCACCCCGAACATGGATTTCGCGAACGGAAGCGAAGCCAAAATCCCGATGAAGGATGAAAAGGCCGAAAAAATGGTCAGGACTGCCGTAGACATGATCTTCCCGATGATGATGTGGTTCCGGGAGATTGGCGTCATAAGCAGCGTGGCCAGAGTTCCCCTCTCTTTTTCACCGGCGATGGCATCGGATCCGATCCCGAGGGCACTGCCGAACAAGAAGGACAAAATGATCATCGGCAGGATCATGGAAAGAATCTTCGCCGAGCTTTTGCTCTCATCGGTGACCAAATGATCGGAAATCGCAAAAATGTTTGGATCAATGCTTAAATCTTCCAGGAAGTTGTCTCTTTGAACGGAGATCAAAGCCTGGATCTTCCCGTAAACGATCCCCGAATTGGTTTTCGAGGAATCATAATAGATGTCAATGGCCGGGTCTTCTCCCAACCCGACTTTAGAATCAAAATCGGTTTCGAACATCAAAACCGCATCAATCGTTCCCGCTTCCACTTCGGCGGTCAAACTTTCGAGATCCGCGAACTCCGAAGCGCTAAATTCGATTTTATAAGCGGCTTGATTGGTGATCGCGAAATCAAACGAAGCGGGAACATCAATGACATGAACTATCCCCACGTATTCCGCGCTGCGGTCGATCTCGCTTTCCAAACTTTGGCCAATGAAAGCATAGATCAAAAATATCATCATTCCCGGTAAAATCAGCGTCGAAAATATGGTCCTCGGAAAACGGAACACTTTGTCCATTTCCTTTTTGAAGATCTTGAAGACGTTATTCATGGCTCACCTCGTTATAGATGTTGAAGAAAATCTCTTCGATGTCTTTTCCCGGATAGTTGTTCAGGACATTTTTCACGGTATCGCAAACGAGCATCTTCCCGTTGAGGATGATCCCGACCCGATCGCAGATCTTTTCCACCAGGTTCATGATGTGCGTGCTGATGATGACGGTCTTTCCCGCTTTTCGCTGTTCAAGCAGATAATCGGTAACGGTCTTGGCCGTCAAAACATCCAGTCCGTTGGTCGGTTCGTCAAAGATGATGATGTTCGGATCGTGAACCAAAGAAATGACGATGGAGACTTTTTGCTTCATGCCTGAAGAAAGATCGCCGATCTTGACTTCCGCGAATTTGGTGATCCCGAATTTTTCAAACAATTCACTCTTCCTTTTTTGGGTGTCTTCCGGGGTGATTTGGTGAAGCAAAGAAAAGTAATCAAAAAGATAGTTCGGGGTGAACTGCTCTTCCAGTTTCAATTCGTTGGTAAGAAAGGCGATCCTTTTCTTGATCTCGACGGCGTGAGCAACATCGATCCCGTTCACGGTGATCTCCCCGCGGTCCGGTTTGATGAGCGTGGCGATGCAACGCAGCGTCGTCGTTTTCCCGGCCCCGTTGGGGCCCAACAATCCAAAGATCTCGCCTTCGTAAGTGGAAAAAGACAGGTCGGAGACCGCCACTTTCAGCGGATCATTGGTCTGATCGATCTTCATTTGTTTTTTAGACAGTTTAAATGTCTTGGTAATGTTTTTTACGATGATGGTTTCGGACATTTTTGAACCTCTTATTTCTTTGTCATTATAACCTTTCTTTCCGATATTATCAAAACGTTTTGGTGTGAAATCGTATACAACCAAGAAATTCTGTTGTATAATACTGACATTGCATAAAGGCAATGGAAACCAACTGCCAAAATAAGGAATAAGAAAAATATGTCTAAAGTAGCGATCGCCAAATGCCATCAATACGAGTTGGAACTGGTCAAGAGCAAGATAGCCGAAACGCTGGCTCTTTTGGGCGGACTCGAAAACCTGATCCCGAAGGATTCCAAAGTGTTCATCAAAATGAACTGTCTGGGGCCGTTCCCGCCGTTCATGGCCATTACGACCAATCCGGTCTTTGTTAAAGCGGTCATTCAGCTCGTCAAGACGCGGACGGAAAACATCATCATCGGGGACAACCCGGCTCTCAAGGACCTCATTCATGTCATGAAAAAGAATGGGATTTATGACGAGATCATTGACGAGAACGTAACGGTCTTCAATGGCAAGAACCAGATGCAAATTTCCAATCCTCAAGCAAAAATATACAATTTGTTTGAAGTCTCGCAAGAGATGATGGATGTTGATGTTTTGATTAGTCTCCCAAAGATGAAAACCCACAGTCTGACCTATGTCTCTTTGGCTCAAAAGAATTTCTTCGGAACCATTTACGGGCTGAGCAAGGGGAGCTGGCATGTGAAAGCCAGCAATCCGCTTCAATTCGGAGAAGCTCTCAACGACCTTTACGGCGCCATCCTCAAGACCATGGCCGGCAAAAAGATCATTCACATTCTGGACGGCATCGTCGGGTTGGAAGGCAACGGACCTTCAACCGCCGGCCATCCGAAGATCGCCGAAGTCATCATGGCTTCGGAAGATGCCATCAGCCTGGACCGGGTCGCCATCGAGATCATGCATTTGGATAACAGCTGCGCTTTCATTAATCACATCGCCGTCGAAAGAGGTTTTGGAGAAGGGAACCTCAAGAAGATCGAGCTTCTTGGCGAACCGCTGTCCGCGTTTGCAGATTTAAAATTTGCTCCTCCCGGAAATTCCCTCAGCCAGTTCGGTCTGAAGATTCTAAAGATCAAACCCTTGCGAAACTTCGTTTTGGAACATCCGGTCATCGATCATCAGAAATGCTTGAAATGCGGCGAATGCACCCGCATCTGTCCGCCTAAGGCCATGATGATTCAACCCGGAAAATTCCCGGCCTTAAAAATGACTCTATGCATTCGCTGCTGGTGCTGCGCCGAAGTCTGCCCTCAAAATGCCATCAAAAAATCCAAGCGGCCATGGCCGGGGCGGTTGGTCCTCAAAAGCCGGTTATAAAAACAACCCGAACCAAAGCATGACTTTGATTCGGGTTTTTTGTTTTCATTG
>CAYQUB010000149.1:0-3388 GCA_964420625.1 uncultured Bacteroidales bacterium
TTTTTTGAATGGAATTTTGACGGTGTTGCATTTAGATATATAATATACCGAAATCATTTCCATGCCACATTTTCTTGATTTCTTTATTAAAATAAGTTATAATAATGCAAATTAACGTATAACCTCGATGATATGGACCGAGAGTCTCTACCCTGAAGCCGTAAATTTCAGGACTACGAAATATCAGCTAGAATCACAAATGAAAATCATCAGTTGTGATTTTTGCGCATATGGAGTAAAGAGAGATCTCTTTGCTCTTTTTTGTTTCCGAGGACCAAGGAGAAAACATGCAACAAGATACCATTTTGGTATTGGATTACGGAAGCCAATATAACCAATTGATCGTCAGAAGGATCCGGGAACTCGGGGTCTACAGTGTCCTTTACCCTAATTCCGTGGCTTTGGAGCAGATCCAAACTCTGGGATCCGTCAAGGGAATCATTTTAAGCGGCGGTCCCCATAGCGTTTATCAGGAAAACGCCTTTACCATTGACTCCAGAATTCTTGAGAGCGGAATCCCGATTTTGGGAATTTGTTACGGGATGCAACTGATTTGCTTTTCTCAAAACGGCGAAATAAAAAAATCCGAATCCCGCGAATACGGAAAAACCGTCATTGGAGTTTCCGACCATCAGTCTTTGTTCCAGGGGATCCCTTCGGAATTATCCGTCTACATGTCCCATGGCGATCAAATCGCCAAACTTCCGGATGGTTTTAAAGCATTGGCCTCAAGCCAGGCTTGTCCCTATGCGGCCATCGGCGATCCGAATCGGAAGATTTACGGGGTTCAGTTCCATCCCGAGGTTAGGCATACCGAACACGGAATGGACATTCTGAACAATTTCCTCCGCGTTGTCTGTAAGATTAAGCCTAGTTGGAGCATGGAAAACTACATCCGCGCCCAAGTCGATGCCATCAAAGCGGAAGTCGGGGATAAAAAGGTGCTCTGCGGAATCAGCGGCGGGGTGGATTCGGCCGTCGCGGCTTTGTTGATTCACAAAGCCATTGGCGACCGGCTCAGCTGCGTTTTCGTTGATCATGGTCTTCTTCGCAAAAATGAGGCCGACCAGGTCATGGATACTTTCCAAAATAAGTTCAAAATCCGCGTTCGGTTGGTAAATGCCAAAGACCGTTTCCTCGGCAAATTGGCCGGCGTGACCGATCCGGAACAGAAAAGAAAAATCATTGGCAACGAATTCATTCGCGTTTTCGAAGAAGAAGCCAAAAAACTTGGGGTTATTGATTATCTGGCTCAAGGAACGCTTTACACCGACATCATCGAATCCGGCACTTCGACCGCTTCTCGGATAAAATCCCATCACAATGTTGGCGGACTTCCGAAAGACATGAATCTGAAACTTTTGGAACCCCTCAAACAACTTTTCAAGGATGAAGTGCGGGTGTTGGGCCGAGAGTTGGGCCTTTCCGACGACATCGTCAAAAGACAACCCTTCCCGGGCCCGGGATTAGCCATTCGGATCATGGGAGACGTGACCGAAGCAAAACTAATGATCGTCCGGGAATCCGATGCCATCCTCCGCGAGGAGATCGCCAAATCCAGACTTGACGGTGAGATCTGGCAATATTTCACGGTTCTGACCAATGTCAGGTCGGTTGGGGTCATGGGCGATGAACGAACCTACGATTCCACGCTCGCCATTCGGGCCATTACTTCCATTGACGGAATGACGGCCGATTGGGCGAAGATCCCTTGGGAAGTCCTGGATTTGATTTCGCGGAGGATCGTCAACGAAGTCAAAGGTGTCAACCGGGTCGTGTATGACATCACTTCCAAACCGCCAGCCACGATCGAATGGGAATGAAAAGGAGATAAATATGAATGATCTACACGGAAAATTAATCATGGAAGGACTCACTTTTGACGACGTCCTGCTGATTCCTCAAAAATCGGAGGTTTTGCCTACCGAAGTTGTCTTGGCCACCAAACTGACGAATTCGATCTCCCTGAACATTCCGATCGTCAGTGCGGCAATGGATACCGTGACGGAAGCTGAAATGGCAATCGCTTTAGCCAGGCAAGGCGGGATCGGATTCATCCATAAGAACATGTCGATCGAAGATCAAGCCAAACAGGTCAAACGAGTTAAGCTAAGCGAGAATGGCATGATCACCGAACCGATCACCCTGCGGAAAGAGCAAACCCTAAAAGATGCCATTTCCCTTATGGGTTATTACCATATCTCGGGACTTCCGGTCATCGAGGAAGACGGTTTGTTGGTCGGGATCATTACCAACCGGGATTGCAAATATCGCGATGACATGGATACGTTAGTCGATGACATCATGACCAAGAAGAATCTGATCACCGCTCCGATCGGAACTACCCTTGACCAAGCCAAAAGTATTCTGCTTTCGCACCGCATCGAAAAATTGCCGATCGTGGATAAAGCTTTCAAACTAAAAGGGCTCATCACCATCAAAGACATCGATAAAGCCCTAAATTATCCGTTTAGCACCAAAGATGGACGGGGAAGATTGCGCTGCGGAGCCGTGGTTGGGGTCAATGATGAATCCCTCACGAGGGCGGCCGCCCTAGTCGAAGCCGGAGTGGACATTCTCGCCGTCGATTCCGCTCATGGACATTCAATCGGGGTTTTGGAAACGATCCGAACCATCAAAAAACATTTTCCGAACCTGCCGATCGTTGGCGGAAACGTAGTAACCAGACAAGGGGCATTGGATTTGATCGAAGCCGGAAGCGACTGCATCAAAGTCGGAATCGGTCCGGGATCAATTTGCACCACCCGGGTAATCGCGGGCGTCGGAGTTCCTCAGGTCACGGCCATCAACGAAGTCTATCAGGTTTGCAAAGAAAAGAACGTTTGTGTCATCGCCGATGGCGGCATCAAGTACAGCGGCGACATTTGCAAAGCTTTGGCGGCCGGTGCCGACGTGGTCATGTTGGGAGGATTACTCGCGGGAACCGAAGAAGCCCCGGGCGAAGAAATCATTTATAACGGCCGGCGTTACAAAACTTATCAGGGCATGGGATCCTTAGCGGCCATGAAGCGCGGTTCCAGCGATCGTTATTTCCAGAGCAAAACCACCGAAGCCAAAAAATTGGTTCCGGAAGGCGTTGAAGCCCGGGTTCCTTTTAAAGGCAAAGTCGAAGATGTCATTTACCAATTGATCGGCGGTTTGCGTTCAGGCATGGGGTACTGCGGCACCAAAAACATTGAAGAACTTAAAAATAACGGTAAATTCATCAAGATCACCAATGCCGGGCTGATCGAGTCCCATCCGCACAATGTAGAACTGACGGCCACCGCGCCAAATTACCAAAATTAAAAAAGAACCTCTCGAAAGAGAGGCCAGAGCGTTGACAAAGTCAACGCTCATTTTTATCTTGTTATAAAATGGGACAAAA
>CAYQUB010000150.1:0-3367 GCA_964420625.1 uncultured Bacteroidales bacterium
AAACGAAGAAACGAGAGCAAAAAATGAAAGAAAACAAAAAGGAATCCCCCCGGTTGATTGAAGATGTAAGCGCGGAAACAAGATGGGAGAAAAAAACTGTTTTGAAAAGTCAAACCGTCTATGACTGCTATAAAATGCGAAGCGCCATGTTTTTGGGCGTTGGGAGCTTCGAATATTCCGATACACGGACGATGCCCGGCAAATCGCCGATGAGCATGGTCATAAAAGCCAACACAAACATTCAAGACATTCGACCGCGGCCTTCAAGCAACATTTCGATGGCTTTTGAAAATGAAGATTGGAGCCAGTTTAATCGTTTGTCCGTTTGGATCTATCCGGAATCGGCCGGATTCCATAATTTTTATTTTCACATTTCCATCGGGAATCAAGCCGGTCAGGCTTTGGTCCATGCGCCGAGTCTGATTCCCAACGTTTGGAACCATGTGTTTTTTGAAATGCCGGGATTTTCGAGAGACAAAATTGTAAGAATTTCCATGGGGCCGCTCATGATGGGATGCCCTCCCGAGGCGGAACCGGAGGTTACATTTTTCTTTAGCGATGTTCAAATCGAGGCGGTTGAACCCGACTATGAACTGGGTTGGGATCTTCAAGACCGGATTGCTTATTGCCACTCGGGATACGCCAAGACCCGGGAAAAAATAGCGATAACCGGGGTTTCCCAAACCGGGAAGTTTTCTTTGGCGGATGAGTTTGGGAAAGAAGTTTTCGCTTCCGATTGCCAAGCGATCGACAATGATTACGGAAAATTCAATTTGATGGATTTTTCTTCATTTAATCTTGAAGGGAAATACCGCCTAAAAACGGACGATCGCCTGACTCCGCTTTTCGAAATCAGCGATTTTCCGCTTAAAAATGCCATTGTTCAAAGTTTAAGATTCCTTCGGTGTTTGCGCTGCGGGTGCGAAGTCGAGGGAGTCCACAGCCCTTGTCACTTAACTCACCATACCATCCATCCGCTTGACGGTCGCTTGATTTGCGATAGTGGCGGCTGGCACGATGCCGGGGATGTCTCGCAGTATGAGATTTGTACCGCCGAAATGGTGCACGCCCTCATTGATCTTGGAGAAAAAGTCCGATCAAGAGACAAACAGTTGGCAGAATTGATTTTTGAGGAAGCCAAATGGGGAGCCAACTGGTTGTTAAAAACTCATTTTGGCGATGGCTTCCGGTCTTTGGCCGTCCTCTATTCAATTTGGACCAGCAACCAAATTAAATCGGCGGATGCCTTGAAATTAGAAACGGAAAGTTCGCTAAAAAGCGTCGCCGAAAACGGACCGTTCGAAAACTTTCTGGCTTCCGCGGCTTTATCGGCGGCTTCGAAAGCTTTCGCCGCTTCGGATCCCGTCTTTTCCAAATGGTGCCTAAGGATCGCCAAAGCTGATTTTGGGTTTGGTCTTGACGGGCATGAAAAAGGGATTTTCACCCGGCGCTGGGGAAAAGGGCCGGTTGCCCAGGTTTCCGGATCGTTGGTTCTGGCTGCTTGCCAATTATATGAATTGACTCATGAAGCCATTTATAAGACCCTGGCCATCAAATACGCCGAGGAAATCATGGCTTGCCAACAAGCCGACTACCCAAATTGGAAAAAACCGCTGCGAGGATTTTTCTATGAAGATCCCACTCACCAGACGGTTTTAACCTATGAACACCGCGGTCATGAGCAATCCCCGATCCATGCCTTGGTCAAGCTATGCCAATTGGTACCCGATCACGAAAGAGCTGGACAATGGCGAAGATGTTTGGATTTATACAAAGAATACATCCTTGGTACTAGCGAGATGATCGCGCCTTATGGATTATTGCCGGCTCATGTTTATGAAAGCCGAAAAATCAACCTGGATCGTTTTACCATCCCCAACCGGACCCCGATCGAAATTGCTAAAAACAACCTCGACCGTCAAATCCAAGAGGGCATGGCCTTGGATGATGAAGTATTCTTAAGAAGATTTCCGATTGCCATTCAAAGACGAGGTTTTCATGCCACTCTTTTAAGCAAAGCCAAGGCGGTCAGCAGCATCGGCGTTTTGTTTGAAGATGAGAAGATGAAACAGATTGCTTTTAGACAACTAGAATGGATCTTGGGAAAGAATCCGTTTGCATCATCGACGATGTATGGCGAAGGCCATAACTTCCATCCGCTTTATGTGGCTTTTTCGCCGCAGCTTCCGGGAGCCTTGCCAGTGGGAATCGAAACCAAGAATGATGCGGATGCTCCGTATTGGCCGACGGTGAATAACGCGGTTTATAAAGAAGTTTGGGGACATACCACTGGAAAATTCCTTTGGGTCCTGGCCGATTTGCTATAGATGAAATTTCCTTAGAACCTAAACAAAGGAGTAAACAGATGTGCGATACCTTATATAAGAAAACAAACGAAGGTTTTTTCTTTGGAAAAAACAGTGACCGAAGCGCTAATGAACCTAATTTGACGATTTTCATTCCGGAAACCTTTCACCATGAAAAAACCGTTAACTGCACTTATATTTCCGTTGATCAAGTACCAAAGACCCAGGCCGTTCTTTTGGTGAAGCCGAGTTGGATGTGGGGAGCGGAGATGGGAATGAACGATGATGGCGTGGTCATCGGCAACGAAGCGGTTTTCACCAAATCTTCCGGAAAAAAGGAAAACCGATTGCTGGGAATGGACATGCTTCGGTTAGCTTTGGAACGAGCCGCAGACGCCGAAGAAGCCCGGGATATCCTGGTTTCTTTGCTTGATAAATACGGCCAAGGCGGAAACTGCGGGTTTGACAAACGCTTTTTCTATGACAACTCTTTTTTGATCGGAGACCGGAAGACGGCTTTCATTTTGGAGACGGCCGGAAAAACCTGGACGATGAAGGAAATTGCGGATCACGGGAACATTTCCAACCGCCTGTCCTTGCATACCAACAATTTGGATGGATCCTTGGCGTTCGGAGATTTTGCGAAACACAACCTTGAACCGATCTTCACTTATTTTTCCCGCTCCAAGCAGCGCCAGAATTGCGTTTTTTCGAACTTGGAAAATGACGGGAAATCGATCTCATCAATCATGGATTTGCTGAAAAGCCATGATCCGAAAGATGAGTCAAAACTATATTCAAAAGGAAGCGTCGGAAGCGTCTGCATGCATCAAAGCTTCTTGGGAGACCACACAACGGGAAGCATGATCGTGGAGCAGCGGAAGAACTGCGCGACGATTTGGCTGACCGGCTCCGGAACCCCGTGCCTCTCAGTATATAAACCCGTCTTTTTCGGTGAAGCCGTGGCCCCGGTCTTCCTTGATGAAAACGAAAGTCTCGCTTATTGGCTGGACCGGGAATACTTAAATCGGGCCATTTATGCCGGACTCATTTCCCGCGTT
>CAYQUB010000151.1:0-3357 GCA_964420625.1 uncultured Bacteroidales bacterium
AACGAGGGCCTGATTTACCGGGGCGAGAAAATCATCAATTGGGATGTTCAAAGCAAAACCGCTTTGTCGAACATTGAAGTCGAATACCAGGACACCGAAGGAGCGTTTTATTATTTTGTTTATCCGTTCGTGGATGGAAATGGCGGGATGACCATTGCCACTACCCGGCCGGAAACCATGTTCGGAGATACCGCTCTGATGGTTCATCCGGAAGACGAACGCTACCAAAAATTCGTCGGAAAGAATGTCTTCATTCCCGGAACGGCCCGCGCGATCCCGATCATCACCGATGAATACGTCGACCGCCAGTTTGGAACCGGAGTCGTGAAAGTTACTCCCGCCCATGACCCGAACGATTATGAAGTCGGTCTTCGCCACAATCTTGGCCATCCGCTTTGCATGAATGAAGACGGGACCATGAATGAACTCGCGGGAAAATATCAGGGAATGGACCGCTTTGCCTGCCGAGAAGTTTTGGTTGAAGATCTTAAAAAACTTGGCCTTTGCGTCAAGATCGAAAAGAAGATCATTCCGCTTGGCCATAGCGAACGAACCGGCGTCATCGTTGAACCGCGTCTTTCCAAACAATGGTTTGTTGCCATGGATAAACTGGCCAAAGATTTATTGGCGATGCAAGAAACCGACGATAGGATTGATTTTTACCCGGCCCGGTTCGAGAAGATTTTTGCCAATTGGCTGAACAATTTGCAAGACTGGTGCATTTCCCGGCAGTTATGGTGGGGACATCAAATTCCCGCCTGGTATAAAAATGATCAGGTTTTCGTTGGCACGAGTGCTCCCGAGGAAGAAGGCTGGATCCGGGATGAAGACGCTTTGGATACTTGGTTTTCCAGTGCTTTGTGGCCGTTTTCAACTTTGGGATGGCCTGATCAGACCCCTGACTTGGAAAGGTTCTTCCCGACCGATGTTTTGGTCACCGCATATGACATCATCTTTTTCTGGGTTTCCCGGATGGCTTTCCAATCGAAATATTTGATGGGGAAGCGGCCGTTCAAAGATGTCTTGATCCATGGGTTGATCCGGGACGAACTTGGCCGCAAGGTCAGCAAATCCCTGGGAAACGGCGCGGAAATGATGGACGTTCGAGACAAATACGGAATGGACAGTCTTCGTTATTTCCTGACGACGGTGTCCTCTCCGGGACAGGATATCCGTTATTCCGAAGAAAAAATCGAAGCTTCCTGGAATTTCATCAATAAAATCTGGAACATTTCCCGTTTCGTCGGGTTGAGCTTCGAAAACTGCGGCTATCAAAACGAACAAATTGATCCGGAACTGCTTAACGACATCGATCGTTGGATCCTGGCTTCGCTAAATGAAGTCATCGTCGCCGCCGATGCCAGTTTCGAAAAATACGAATTCGGGGAGGCCGCTCACCTCATTTATAAATTTAGTTGGAATGATTTCGCGTCGTGGTACGTCGAAATGGCCAAAGTCGTCATTAACGGAAACAATCAGGCGGAGAAGATCAATACCTGCGCCATCCTGAGCCAGGTTCTGACGGCCATCTTAAAATTGCTTCATCCGTTCATGCCGTTTGTCACCGAAGAGATTTATCAGTCCTTCAACGAAGGAAGCATCATGGTCAGCTCTTGGCCGAACGTTTCCGAAGAATATGCTTTTTCGGGAATTTCCCGAGTTTCGGCCCTCTTTGACCTGATTACCGCGGTCCGGAACGTTCGCCTTGAGAAAAACGTTCCTAATTCCAAACCGATAGACTTGGAGATCCAAGTACGCGATTCGGAGACCGGCGCTTTCCTAAACCACAACGCGCATTTTTTAAAGCGGTTCGCCAATTATCAAAAGCTCAGCATCACCAAATCGGCGATTGATACTTCAAAAAAGATCATCAAGGTGATGAGTGACATCGTTCTGGCCATTCCGCTGAAACAATTGGTCGATTTGGAAGAAGAGATCGGAAAACTTGTTCAATCGCAGATCCGTTTGGAAGCGGAAATATCCCGTTGCACGGGGATGTTGAACAACCCCAATTTTGTCAATAAAGCTCCGACTGAAAAGATCGCCAGCGAAAAAGCCAAACTGGCCGATTATCAAAGCCAATTATCGGAAGTAACAAAACTGCTTGGTGAATACCAAGCCAATAACTAATCAATCGAAACAAAGGATGCGCCGCATCAGAGGACAGGTCAAACAATGTTTACCAATGCACAAGAATTGATTGCATGGATCGAAAGGCAGAAACGCCACTCACCCAAAGTCTCAATGGAAAAAATTCGAAAACTTAGCGCCATTTACGGTAACCCGCATGAGGGCATTAAATACATTCATGTTGGAGGGACCAACGGAAAAGGATCCGTGGTCTCGTTTGTAAAAAGCATTCTGAGAAAAGCCGGTTATAATGTCGGATCTTACATTTCTCCGTTTGTTGTCAGTTTCAATGAAAGAATCTCTTATAATGATCAATTTATCTCGGATGATGAACTTTTGGAAATTGGAAATTATCTGCTCTCAAAATATCCGGAAATCGATGCTCAGGAAATCGAACTTCCCACTTTCTTCGAATTCGTGACCTTGATCGCTTATGTGTTCTTTTCCCGAATCAAAGACCTTGATTTTGTGACCTTGGAGGTCGGTTTGGGAGGGCGGCTTGATGCCACCAACATTGTTACCCCGCTGGTTTCCGTCATCACTAATGTTACCTTTGATCACATGAATGTGTTGGGCGATACCCTTGAAGAGATCGCTTTTAACAAACTCGGGATCGTCAAAGACGGCATTCCTCTGGTTACCATCAAAAATGACCAGTTATTAAAGCAATTTCAGGAAAGCTGCCAAAACCATGGGAGCGAACTGATCCTGGTTGACAAAAAGGACATCAAAAACATTGACGTCAACTTGGACTACACGGCTTTCGACTATTTGGAGTTAAAAGGCCTTCGGACCAAACTCCTGGGAATTGTTCAGACCGAAAACGCAAGTTTGGCCGCGACCGTCGCCAAAGTCCTTAGTCAGCGTTACGGTTTGCCGCTCTCAGACGACTTGATCCGTCAGGGCATCGGGGAGACTTACTGGCCGGGCCGTTTGCAGATCGTATCCCGGGAACCGCTCATAATTATTGACGGCGCTCACAACATTGATGCCATCACTCGTTTGACGGAATTTTTGCGAGTCATTCGGGGAAAGAAATATCTGCGCATCGTGTTCGCGGTTTCCGCGGATAAAGCCAAAGACAAAATGATTCCCATGCTTGATACGGTCGCAGACGAAATCATTTTTACCCGTTACAATTACAAACGCAGCGACAGTCCGGAAACGATTTTCGAGTTTTCCAAACATCCGAACAAACGAATGGAAGAAGATGTGGACAAGATCATC
>CAYQUB010000152.1:0-3355 GCA_964420625.1 uncultured Bacteroidales bacterium
GGCCCCGGGTCCAGCGGACTCTCTGCCTAAAGGCGACCCGGAAATCGGTTGGGGTCTCGTCATAAAAGACGGCGGCTTCGCAAAACCCAATTTTTATGTGCTGCGCCGAAATGCTGGCTGTAAATTCCGCGTCTTCCGTCAAACAGGTATAATGCCAGCCGTCTTTAATCAAATGGCTGGAAACCATGTATCCGGTCCCGTTCAAATGCGTTCCCAAGCCCAACAACTGACGCGGGCGGTGATAAGTCATCGTAGCGCCATAGTAATGGATCCCGTAGGCCGAAGAGATGACATTGGTTTCGAAGTTCTTGGCATTTAAGAATCCTCGGACAATGTTTTTGTTGACCGCAAAAGCTTTGTTCATCTCCACGATGAAATCCGGCTTTAAAATGTTGTCCGCATCAAAGAAGAAAAAGGCATCGAAAGACTGAATTCCAAAATCGGTTTCGATCTTTTCAAAAAGGAATTCCAAAGCAAAACCCTTTCGAGCTTTTTTCGCATTAAATCGTTCATAAACATGGCAGCCCATGTTCCGGGCAATCTGCGCGGTGCGATCGGAGCAATTATCCGCCACCACAAAAATGTCAATCAAATCCGCGTCATAGGTCTGGTTTTGAATGCTCTCGATCAGATAACCGAT
This sequence comes from uncultured Bacteroidales bacterium, assembly GCA_964420625.1. GTDB lineage: Bacteria > Bacillota_I > Bacilli_A > ML615J-28 > CAG-698 > UBA2253. The sequence continues at coordinate 641 of CAYQUB010000152.1, forward strand.
TACTCTTTCTTCATTCCGGGCGGAAATAATGACGCCGTATTTCTTTTTTTCTGAGGTCTCCGGAAACTCTTTGGCTTTTCCAAAAAGGCCCACCACGAATAAAACGGATTGGTAAGCATACAAAACTCCAAAAACGGCAATAATGATTTTTACTACATTATAAAATGTTTCCATTATGTTTTCTTCTTCTATGAGAACTTGAAATTATTTCCAGCCCAGAAAGCATTCTACTACATTTGGCGGTTTTTTTCAATCGGTAATTGCATTATATTCGTTCCTAATTAAATTGACACGGTCAGTCCGTTTTTTCTTAATTTAAACCGGAAAATCAATGAAAAAAACATACCGATTTCTGGTATGTTTTATAACAACTTATTTCTTAGATAACCGGAAACTGCATCAACGATCAAGACCATGACAACGATGGAGATCATGATCGTGCCCAGGATGTCCCAGTTCCAGTTCTCCGCGGCCAAAATCAGCGATGCTCCCAAACCACCGGCTCCGATTATTCCCAAAACGGTGGCCGAACGGACATTGATGTCCAATCGGTACAGGGTTATCGAGGATAGGTCCGACATTAGCTGAGGAAAAATTCCATACCGGATCTTGGTAAGGGTATCGGCGCCCTCCGACTCCAAGGCTTCAATGGAACTTCGGTCCATATTCTCGATCGTTTCCGAGAAGAGTTTCCCGATCATTCCGACGGAATGAAGCCCGATGGTTGAACGCCGGTCAAAGCATTTACTCCGAATCCTTTGACGAGGATCAAAGCCAATACAATTTCCGGAAACACCCGAATGAGAACCAAAATGGCTTCTCCGATCCGGGCTACTTTTTTGCCAACAATGTTCTTGGCGGCCAAAAAACCGAACGGCACCGCCAGTAAGGCTCCGATCAAAGTGCCCAGGAAGGCAATGGCCAAAGTCTCCAAGGCCAGGTAAACGACGCCTACTTCAAACTGATAAATCCCGGTTCCGAGCAAGAAGTCGGTATTGATGTTTCCTAAGCCTTCCACCATGATCCTTAAGGAAATTCCCACCGTGTTGAATCTTGTCCAATTGATATGCGACCCAGCAAAAGAATACACGACGGCAGCCAAGACGGCTGACACAAAAATTAAATTAATTATCCATTTTTTGGGCTGTTTTCTTAATACTTTTTCCAAATTATTCATTGCAGTTTACTCCGCACGAAATTTGAGAAAAACTGGACACCCAAAATTACAACCAGCATGACGATGATCGCAGCCCCGACCCGGTCATAGTTGTAAAGGATATTGTCCTTTATCGTTGTTCCGATTCCACCCGCTCCAACATAGCCCAAGATGGTGGATGAACGGACATTCATTTCAAAAATATATATCAGGTAACTCACGAACATCGGCGCAATCTGAGGGATCACGGAAAATCTGAAAGCGACGATCTTGTTGGCTCCGGTCGACTCCAAGGCTTCAAAAGAAGTCATGTCGACGGTCTCGATCACTTCATAAAGCATCTTGGTCATTATTCCGAAAGAAAATAAGGCAATGGCAATGATTCCCGAAAGGACCCCGGTTCCAACGAAGAATACCGCCACCAGCGCCAGAAGTAACGCCGGAATGGTTCGAACGATGTTGATGACAAACCTGACCGGATAATAAAAGAATTTGTTTTTCAGAATGTTTTTCGCGGATAGGATCGCGAATGGGACCGCCAATAAAGATCCGATGACGGTTCCCGCCAAGCTCATTTTCATGGTTTCCCCTAAAGGTTCCCTCAGGGTTAGCATGAATGAAAAATAATCTTCCCAAGTTCGACCCGCTTTGGGTGTGAACAATTTTTCGAATAAGATAAATAACTCTCCAATTCGAATATTTCGGGGATCGACCTTAATAAAAAAAGAAAAGAAAACCGTCAAGATCAAAATCACCGGAAGAATGAACCAAATTTTGTTGAAAGGTTTTACGACCGTTTTCCCGCTGCTAACAGTAAATTTTCTCATCTCATTCACCTAAAACTTCGTTGTGTTTTAGGGATCGCCCATAGATCTTGACCAGAATGTCTTCATTTACTTCGGAAGGAACCCCGTCAAAAACGATTGATCCTTCTTTGATCCCGATAACCCGGCCGGCGTACTTTAGGGCCAGGTCAACGTGATGCATGTTGGCAATGATGGTGATTTTGAATTTTTTGTTGATCTTCACAAAATCATCCATAACCTGGACGGTGGTAATGGGGTCCAAAGACGCAACCGGTTCATCCGCCAAAATCACTTCTGGTTTCTGGGTCAGGGCTCGGGCCAAAGCCACGCGCTGTTGCTGTCCTCCCGAAAGCTGATCGGCTCTCGTAAAGGCCTTATCCAAAATACCCATGGTTTCCAGGGATTCAAGAGCTAAGATTTTTTCGTCCAAAGGAAAGAAACCAAACAGCGTTTTAAAGGTAGAGTGGTACGCCACTCTACCTGTTAAAACGTTGTTAAAAACGGACATTCTTTTGACCAAATTAAAGGATTGAAATATCATTCCGATATTTCTTCGCATTAATCGGAGTTTTTTGCCGTTCGATGAACCGACTTCCACACCGTTTACATATAACTGTCCGGAAGAAATGGATTGCATTTTGTTGATTGAACGCAATAAGGTGGACTTCCCCGCGCCGGATAAACCAATGATTGCTACAAATTCGCCATCATGTATTTCTAGATTAATATCCTTTAATGCCTGGACACCGTTGG
>CAYQUB010000153.1:0-3321 GCA_964420625.1 uncultured Bacteroidales bacterium
GTGTGTTGGGTGTGTTTGGTGGGTTGTTTTATGAACTTGGGATCATCAACAAGATGGGGTTTTGCGACTATTTCCTGATCGTTTATGATTTCATCAAATATGCGAAAAAGAATAAAATCATGGTCGGTCCCGGACGGGGATCCGGCCCGGGATCCTTGGTCAGTTACGTGCTGGGGATCACCGATGTCGATCCGCTTAAATATGACCTGCTTTTCGAAAGATTTTTGAATCCGGAACGAATCACCATGCCCGACATTGACACGGATTTCCCGGACAATCGCCGCGACGAGATCATTCAGTATGTGCTTCAAAAATACGGATCGGCCCGCGTGGCTCACATTTCCACTTTTGGCACTTTCGGGGTCCGTTTGGCCATCCGGGATGTCGCCCGCGTCTTGAAATTGTCCGACCTGGTTTTGAACGAAGTTTTGAAATATGTTCCTTCATCGGATGCAATGATGTCCAAAGTCATTTTGGACAACGAAAGGTTTGCAAATCTGATCAGCGGAAATGTTCAGATCAAAACTTTGGTGGATCTGGTCATCAAAATCGAAGGATTGCCGCGCCATGTTTCGACTCATGCGGCGGGAATCATCATGGCCAAGGATGATCTGGTCAATTACACGCCGTTGCAAGAAGGAATGAACGGATTGTTCCAGACCCAATACGAAGCCAACGATCTGGAAAAGATCGGATTGGTCAAAATCGACTTTTTGGGGCTTCGCAATTTGACCATCATTGACAGCATCGTCGCGAAAATCCGGCAGGACAATCCCGATTTCGACCTTCTCCGCATTCCGATGGATGATAAATACACTTATCAGATGATCGCCTCCGGAGACACGGACGGAATTTTCCAATTGGAGTCCGAAGGAATGCGAAATGTTCTGGTGGGGCTGCAAACCAGCGAATTCATGGACATCGTCAATGCCAATGCGCTGTTTCGGCCGGGGCCGATGGAAATGATCCCGTCGTTCATCCGCCGGAAGAACCATGAGGAGGCGATTGATTATCTGCATCCGGATCTGAAAGAAATTTTGGAACCGACTTACGGAATCATCGTTTTCCAAGAACAGATCATGCTGATCGCCCAAACCTTCGCCGGTTATTCTTTGGGAATGGCGGACATTTTGCGCCGGGCGGTTTCCAAAAAGAAGGCCCAGGTCTTGGAAAACGAACGGGAAAGATTTGTTAGAAGCGCGGTCAAAAAGGGCTATGACGAACCGACCAGCCAAAAAGTGTACGATTACATCGTCAAGTTTGCCAACTACGGTTTCAACAAAAGCCATTCGGTGGCCTATTCGCTCGTTTCTTATCAGATGGCTTATCTGAAAAGGCATTATTATAAGCATTTCATGTCTGAACTCATGAGCAACAGCCTGGGCAGCGTCGGGCTGATCAAGAGTTACATTGACGATTGCACCAAGAAAAAAGTGACGGTCCTCGGACCATCGGTTAATTACAGCGAGGATTATTTCGTGGTGAAAGAGGATTCCATCTATTATTCGCTGCTGGGGATCCAAAATCTTGGGGCTCTGACTTTAAGCAACCTTTTGGCTGAACGAAAAACCAACGGGATTTATCAAAGCTACGACGATTTTGTAAGCCGGACCAAAGACATTCTGAACAAAAGGATCGTGGAAAGCATGGTCCTCGCCGGGGCGCTTGACGAGTTCAACATCCCCCGAAAACAAATGGTTGAAGAATACGAGGAAAGCCTGAATTATGCCAATTATTCCAGTTTGCTTCGGGATAACTTGAAGACCAGAACTTACAGCGATGAAGAATACAGTTATGAAGAAATCTCGAAAAAGGAACGAGAAGCCCTCGGATTCAACTTAAAATACAGCATTTTCGCCAGATATCAAGATTTCAAGATCAAAAACAAGACCGTTGACATTGTCAATCTGACCAAGGGATCCAATCTTCGGGTGCTGTTTGCGATTCGAAGGATCAAGATCATTACTACCAAAACCCAGCAGGAAATGGCTTTTTTGGAAATCTATGACGATAATGGAAAAATGGATTCCGTACTGTTTCCGGAGACTTACGCCCGTTTTAAAAAAGATTTAAGTTACGGGGTCGTTTATCTGGGAGAAGGAAACGTTGAGGAACGAAATGAGAAGATACAATTTGTCATCAAATATATCAAAACGGTGGATTGAGAGGGAATCATGATCAAAAAAATCGGAGTTTTAACCTCCGGGGGCGATGCTCCCGGGATGAATGCGGCCATCAGAGCCGTTACCAGAACCGCGATTCAAAGCGGTATGGAAGTTTATGGAATACATGACGGATTTTTGGGAATGTATGAAGGCCGCATCGAGCGGCTGTACCGAAAATCGGTCTCTGAAAAACTGGCGCGGGGAGGAACTTTTCTCGGAACGGCCCGATTAAAAGAATTTACGGAAAGAGAAGTTCGGGAAGTTGCCATGGGAAACCTGGAGCAATATGGCATTGATGCTTTGGTTGCCATTGGGGGTGACGGAACATACCGCGGCGCCCTGGAACTTAGCAAAATGGGGTTACCGGTGGTTTGTCTTCCCGGAACCATTGACAATGACATCGCCGGGACGGATTTCACCATTGGCTTTGACACGGCTCTTAACACCGCGGTCGAAGCCGTGGACAAACTGCGCGATACCTCAAGCAGCCATCGGCGTTGCAGCATCATTGAAGTCATGGGCCGGAACTGCGGCGATTTGGCGGTTTGGACGGCCATTGCGGTCGGAGCGGAAGTCTGCGTCGCGAAAGAAACCGGATACGACCTGAAAGCCATCTTGGACAATGTCACCGAAGCGGCGCAGAGCAAGCGCCACGCCATCATCATCGTCGCCGAAAAAATGGTTGACGTCAATGAATTGGCCGCTCAGGTAACCGCCAATACTCCGTTCGAAGCCCGGGCCACCGTTTTGGGGCATATTCAAAGAGGCGGTTCGCCAAGTGCTCGGGATCGGGTTTTGGCTTCGGAAATGGGCGTCAAATCAATTGAAGCCCTTCTTAACGGCGATACCCATCACTGCATTTGTGACAGCGAGGGGAAAATCGTCTCCATTCCGATCGAGAATGCGCTTGGCGATGATACGCAGCCGGTACGGGATAAATACCAAGTTTTCAAAGTTTTGTGGTGAAATGAGATCCTTTATGGGCACTGAAGGCCTTAAGCTCCTGCTTGACAGGGGCTTATTTTTTTCATAAAATGGTTTTCATCAAATTTCACTTTATATATTTTTAAAATTTGATATAATAGGTAATATAAAACAGCAGAGGTAAATTATGAAAAAAACTTGTTATGTGACGACTCCGATTTATTACGCCAGT
>CAYQUB010000154.1:0-3316 GCA_964420625.1 uncultured Bacteroidales bacterium
TCTTGGACAAGCCAAAACTAAATTCGTTTTTTACGTTAATTATTATACTCTTTTTTCATAGAAAGTCAAGAGCTATTTTCGGAAATTAGATTTCCTCTTCTTCGCTCTCCGGATCCGGCACTTCTCCGTATCCAGCATCGACCAATCCCGTTCCGGCGGGAATCAGACCGCCGATGATGACGTTCTCTTTTAATCCTTCAAGGATGTCTCTCTTTCCGCGGATGGCGGCTTCCGTCAAAACGCGGGTGGTTTCCTGGAAGCTGGCCGCCGACAGGAATGAGTCGGATTTCAAAGAAGCTCTGGTAATTCCTAGCAAAACCGGTTTGGCGATCGGAGCGTCTTTGCCGTTTTTGACGCAATCGGTGATATAATCGCCCAATTCGGTCTTCGAGATCGAACTTCCCGGAAGCAAATCGGTTCCCCCTTCATGGATGATCGCGACTTTTTGCATCATCTGTTTGATAATGATTTCGATGTGTTTGTCTGCGATCTCAACGCCTTGGGACCGGTATACTTTCTGAACTTCTTTTAAAATATAATTCTCGACGGCTTCCCCGGTGCTGACGCGAAGCAGTTCTTTCGGACTGATCAAGCCTTCGGTGATCTTATCGCCGGCTTTGACTTTATCCCGTTCATGAACGATCGGGACTTTTCCGCTGTCGGTCAGATATTTCTTTTCGTCGTGGATTTCTTTGTTAGTGACGGTTACTTCAAAACGATTGTCTCGTTCATGATGGACGTTGGTAACAACTCCGTCAATTTCCGAAATGATCGCTTTGCCTTTCGGCTCGCGGGCTTCAAACAATTCCTGAATCCGCGGGAGACCTTGAGTGATGTCTTCGCCGGCGACTCCGCCGGAATGGAAGGTTCTCATGGTCAATTGCGTTCCCGGTTCCCCGATGGATTGCGCAGCGATGATTCCAACTACTTCGCCGGTTTCAACGACTTCGCCAGTAGTCAAATCGCTTCCGTAGCATTTGACGCAAACGCCATTGCGCGAGTTGCAAGTCAAAAGAGTGCGGATGAAAGCTTCTTTGACTCCGGCTTTGACGACTTGATCAGCCAGTTCTTCGGTAATGAAGACGTTTCGGTCAACCAAAACTTCGCCGGTGGCCGGGTTAAGGATCGGCTTGCTGGCAAAACGTCCGCGAATACGGTCTTTCAACGGTACGATGACGGTTCCGTCGGTCTCAGCTAATTCGTAAACTCTCATGCCTTTGTCAGTGCCGCAGTCATCTTCGCGAACGATGATGTCGTGGCTGACGTCGACTAAACGACGGGTCAAATAACCGGATTCGGCGGTTTTAAGAGCCGTGTCGGTGGATCCTTTACGGGCTCCATGGGTGGAAATGAAGAATTCTGACATTGTCAGTCCTTCACGAAATGACGAACGAATCGGGATATCCATGCTTTCGCCGTTCGGTTTGGCCATCAATCCGCGCATACCGGATAACTGAACGAAGTTGGCAATGTTTCCGCGGGCGCCACTATCGCTCATCATGTAAATGTGATTGGTTGCGTAGTTGGCCGCCACTTCTTTCTTGATTTCATTTTCCAAGGTCTCCTTGGCGTCTTTCCAGACGTTGATGACATTGGCCCGGCGTTCTTTGCCGTTCATGAAACCGCGACGGTACATGTTGTCGTATTTGTCAACTTTGGCTTCCGCTTCCGCCAAAACTTCTTTTTTGCAGCCGATGACATGAATGTCCGAGGCCGCGACGGTAATTCCGGAAATGGTTGAATATTTAAAGCCCAAATCTTTCAGACGGTCAAGCGTTTTGGAGGTCTCGGCCAATTTGAATTGTTTGAATATTTCCGCGATAACAACCCCAAGGAATTTCTTCTTGAAAGGATGCGGAGCGACGATGCTTTGCAAAGCGATTTTCGGATCGGTTCCCGGTTCAACAAAGAAACGGTCGGCGGTCATGAAAGTCAGATTGCTCAGTTCGGCTTCGTTTACAAACGGAACATACGGCGGTTCTTGAGGGAAAATGGTATTGAAGATGATTTTCCCGTAAGTGGTCGCCAAATATTTCTTATTCTGTTTTTCGGTAAAACGCGGATTGTTTATTCGCTTGGCCGGAACCAGAAGGCGCGTATGGAATCCAATCTCCTCATTTTCGTAGGCCAATTCGATTTCCTCGACGTCTTTGAAGACGCGCCCGTTTCGCCGATCGCTTTCGTCTTCAATGGTCAGGTAGTAATTTCCGAGGACCATGTCCTGAGACGGAGTAACGATTGGTTTTCCGTCTTTCGGAGCCAAAATGTTTTTGGAGGCTAGCATCAACAAACGGCATTCGGCTTGAGCTTCTTCAGAGAGCGGAACGTGAACTGCCATTTGGTCGCCGTCAAAGTCCGCATTGAAGGCCGGAGTAACCAGCGGATGCAAACGAATGGCTTTTCCTTCAACCAGTTTCGGCTCAAAGGCCTGAATTCCCAAACGATGGAGGGTCGGGGCCCGGTTAAGCATGATCGGATGTTCAACAACGATTTTTTCGAGTTCGGTCATGGCGATCGGATCGCCCGCATCTATCATTTCCTTGGCTTTCTTGATGCTGATCTTGTTGGCGTTGACATCATTCGGATCGGTTTCGCGTTTGGTGATGGCATTGATGATGAATGGTTTAAACAGAATCAAAGCCATTTCCCGAGGGATTCCGCACTGATACATTTGCAGGTCCGGTCCCACGACGATGACGCTACGTCCGGAATAGTCAACCCGTTTTCCAAGCAGATTTTGACGGAAACGTCCTTGCTTTCCGCGAAGGAGGTCGGACAATGATTTCAAAGGCCGATTCTTTTCAACGACGATCTTCTTGTTCTTTTTGCCATTGTCGATCAAAGCGTCGACGGCTTCTTGAAGCATGCGCTTTTCGTTCTTGGTGATCAAGCCCGGAGCGCGCTGCTCGTATTGTTTGCGCAAACGGTTATTGCGGTTCAAAATTCGGCGGTAAAGGTCATTCAAATCGGTGGTAGCAAAACGTCCGCCGTCCAATTGAACCATCGGTCGCAGATCCGGAGGAAGGACGGGGATGACATCCATGACCATCCATTCCGGTTTGTTACCGGATTCATTGAAGGCTTTTACGACTTCCAAACGTTTGATGAGTTTATCGCGTTTTTGCTTCGGAGCCGTTTTCAGTTCCAGGCGAAGTTGGCTGATGATCTCCGGAAGTTTGAGTCCCTGGAGCAGTTTTTTGATGGCTTCCGCGCCGGTCAAAGCTTTGAACTTTGATGATCCGTATTCGCGCTGATAAAGGCTGTATTCCTGTTCGGTCAGAATTCTGCCTTTGGAAAGAACGCCGACGGTTCCGGG
>CAYQUB010000155.1:0-3299 GCA_964420625.1 uncultured Bacteroidales bacterium
GAAGCAAATTAACCGTGGTGAAGGACGAAATGACGTTGACCCAGGTGACGGACAGAAGCAAAGCACTGATCAAAGTATAAATGATGACCGCCGGCCGGGTGCTTCCGAAATTCACTCCCGAAAGATCCATGACGATGACCATGATGATGGTCAAAACGGCGGCGCTGATCAAAAAGACATGAAGGTTAAGGGTTGAAAACTTGGAAAAAGCGATCACGTAAAGCCCATGCCCAAGGAAAAACATGAACAGTCCGGCCAGGAAGAATTCTTTTTTCCGATTCCGGTATAGTCTTCTCAGTCCCAGGATGATGTCCCCCACCAAGCCGCAGAACAGTCCAAGCAAAACCGTGGCCGCAAATTTGGCGTCCGAAGCATAGAAAAGCGCCAGGATCCCCAGCCCCAAAAAGCAGGCGCTGGTCAGAGTCTTCAGAAGCAGGGTGGTCCGGCTTCCGGCCCGAAAATATAACGTCAGATACAAAAGCATGGCGATGGCTTCCAGTGATATCAGAACATAAGCTGGTGCTGGCATGTTTTCCCCCTTACCGATCGTTTTGTCATTTGATCAGATGAAAGTGCTTAAGAGCTTTTTCAAGGCCGTTGTCCGAGACATCGGCGGTAACATATTTGGCGGCGGCCTTGACTTTGGCGGTGGCGTTTCCCATGGCGATGCCCAATCCCGCATCGCGGACCATTTCAAAGTCATTGTCTCCGTCCCCGAAAGCAATGACGTCGGCCAGGTCGATTTTGAGATATTCGGCCAGTCTTTTCATCCCCAGTCCTTTGGAACAGTCTTTTGGAAGAATGTCATAGCCCACTTCCATCCAGCGGATAAACTGAAATTCCGGGTACCGCCCGCGCAAGCTTTCGGCTTCGTCTGGTTCGGCGAAGACCCAGATCTGATAGATGTCGTGCGCTAGGTAAAATGACGGATCAACCGGCGGCAGCTTCAATCCCAGTTTTTGGAAACTGTAAATGACTTTGTCATTGATCTTCGAGATCGCTTCCGCGTGGCTGTTTTCGAACCCGTAAGCCAGACCCATCGAAGCGATGTCCGAAACCAAAGCTTCCACCGATGCGGTCGGGATCGGGTTTTTATAAACCACCTGGTCTTTGGAAGTAATGTACTGGCCGTTGATCAGCACGTAATCATCAATGAGCGGTTTCAGCCGATCGATGGAATAAAGCATGAAAGCCGCCCGTCCGGTCGCGATGCCGACCGAATGTCTCTCATTGATCTTCGTTATGGCCTCGAGGCTTTTTGGGGGAATGACGCCGTTTTTGTTATCAAAAAGCGTTCCGTCGATATCAAATAAAATCAGTTTCTTGTTTTCCATTGGCTGCTCTTCCCAAAACGCTCTCCGTTTGGTTTATTTTAACATGTCTTCCCCCATAAAACAAGAAAATAAAGCCATTCGGAAAATAAAACGCATTTATCTTTATTTTTCCGGGGGAAATGCTTATAATATATTTATGAATATGAAAGGAGATCAATGTGACCAACATTAACTCGCGCCAACTTCCGATCGTCGAACGCTTCAATGATAAAAATATTAAAGTTTTTGCGTTGGGCGGATTGGACGAAATCGGGAAAAACATGTATGTTGTCGAGTGTGACGACGAACTGATCATCATCGATTCGGGGATCATGTTCCCGGGAGACAATTTCGGGATCGATTATGTCATTCCCGATTACACTTATCTGAAAGACAACGAAGAAAAAATCATGGGCCTTTTCATTACCCACGGACACGAAGATCATATCGGCGGAATCCCGTACCTCTTAAAAAAAGTGAACATACCGAAGATATATGCCTGCGGCCTGGCCGTCAGTCTGATCCGGAACAAACTATCGGAATTCCGGGGACTCAATCCCGACATCGTGGAATATACCAACAACTCGGTTTTCAAATTCAAGAATTTTGAAGTCACCTTTTTTAAGACCAACCATAGCATTCCCGATTCTTCAGGCATCGCCATCAAAACTTATTTGGGGTACATCTTGCATACCGGGGATTTCAAATTTGACTTTACGCCGTTATCGGGGCATACCGAGTACGCGAAACTGACCAAATTCTCCGAAGCCGGCGTTCTGTGCCTGCTGGCCGATTCCACCAATGCGCTGGTAACCAAATTCGCGACTTCCGAAAAGAAAATCGGGGAAAGCATCAAGAGCATTTTCGCGCAGATCAAAGGCCGGATCATCATTTCAACTTTTGCCTCCAATGTGCACCGGGTGCAGCAGATCGTCGAAGCCAGCGTTTTGCAAGGCCGGAAAGTCATCGTTTTCGGACGAAGCATGGAAAAAGCCGTCAGCTTCAGCCAAAAGCTGAAATACATCACCGCTCCCGCCGGAACTTTCATTACCGCGAAAGAGTTCCCTCATTTGCCGCCGGAAAAAATCACCATTCTCAGTACCGGTTCTCAGGGCGAACCTTTGGCCGCCTTGTCAAGAATCGCCGACGGCAGTCACAAACAAATCAAGATCATTCCGGGCGACACCATCGTGTTCTCGTCTTCTCCGATCCCGGGGAATCAGGAACACATCAACCGCACCATCAACAAACTGTACCGGGCGGGAGCCAACGTCATCGTCAACAGCCCCCTGACCGATACCCATACTTCCGGGCATGCCAGCGAGACCGAACTGAAGATCATGCTTTCGCTCGTCAAACCGGAGCATTTCTTCCCGATCCATGGCGAATATGCCATGCTTCGCCGTCACGGCCAACTGGCCGTTGATACCGGCGTCGATCCGAAGAAGGTCCACATTCTCGACAACGGCGAAGTTTTGACTTTCGCGCCGGGAAACAAAGTCTTCATCAAGAATTCCGTCAAATCCGGGGTCATTTACATTGATGAAAACAACTTTGACGTGGACAACCTCGTCATCAAAGAAAGAAAGATCCTTTCCGACGACGGCATGGTCGCGGTCGTATTCCCGACCCAAGCCAACAAACTGATAAAGACACCGACCTTGATCAGCCGGGGCTTCATTTACATGAAGGATTCGGAAGATCTTGTTGACGCCATTCAGAACAAGGCCAAAGTTCTTTACGACGAATATTACAGCCAAACCAAAAAGTTCATTCTCACCCAGCTGAACAATGTCATAACGAATGCCTTGGCCGATTTCATTTATGAACGGACTGAAAGAAAACCGATGATCGTTCCGATCGTCATGAACGCCCAATAAAAAGCGTTTTTCTGCCTTTTAATTTAAAAAACGTCACTTTGGTGACGTCAAAGCGTTGACAAAGTCAACGCTCATTTTTATCTTGTTATAAAATGGGACAAAAACA
>CAYQUB010000156.1:0-3289 GCA_964420625.1 uncultured Bacteroidales bacterium
AAAAAGGCCGCTCCGAAGAGCGGACTTTTCCTTTTTGTCGATCATTGTCTGGAAATTATCCGCAGTAATGGTGTCTCCCCCGATAGGTTACGAATGGAAATTACGGAAAGCGTATTTGTTGATATTAACAAAAACGTGGAACAAGTACTCCGGGAGTTAGGCCAAAACGGAATTAAACTTTACATGGACGATTTCGGAACTGGTTATGCTAATGTCGCCAACATTCTCAATTTTCCGTTTGAAAACATTAAACTCGATAAAAGTTTGTTATATGATTCCGTTTCTGATAATCGATCCTTCCTCATTATGAAAGGGCTTTGCAAGACGTTTTCCGAAGCGGGACTGCAAATTACTATCGAAGGCGTGGAAACGGAGGAACAAAGGGGATTGGCTGAAGATATCAACGCTGATTTCATTCAGGGATATTTGTTTGCCCATCCGATGCCCCCTTCAGAAATCATTGGTTATTTTGAAAAAACTTTTCCGGATTAAACTTCAAAAGGCGCCTTCGAAATCAAATCTCTTTTCCCCCACGAACAAATAAAGATGAAAACCGCTTTCCTCTGAAGCCGATTCACTAATTTTGGAGGAACAACCCAAGAAAAAATGCGCCGTTGGGGAAAAATGTTGGTTCTTTTCAGAGTTTTATGGTTTCACGTTTGCAAGTTCGGGGTCAAAAAAGCCCAATATAACGAACCACCAAATGGAAAAATTCTCATTTCAAGTCAAGAAAGAGTCATTTTGGAAACATCCACTATAATAATCTGCCTAGATGACCCTTTTTTTATGGTTTTTACCGGTTCGGCTTTGTGTTTCGGAAGCTGTTATGATAGAATATTTATAAGTAGAATAGTACCTGATCCATATGGGAATGAGGATTAAGCTGTGTATAAATTTAAGTCTCTCATATTAATTGTTTTCGCGTTATTTTTGTTTGGTTGTGAACCAATTGAAGAACCGCCGATTGATGAAGAACCGATCATTAATCCAGTCATTGATGTGAACCCTAAGACCATTTCCATGAAAGTTGGGGATCAGTTTCAGGTTTTTCCAATGGTATCGAATACAGTGGAAATCATTAGTATTGATTATGCATCCAACAATGAATTGATTGCTTCCGTAGATGAAGACGGGATAATAAGGGGTCTATCGGCAGGCGAATGTCAGGTGGAAGTATCGCTTCACGGATATCCAACCATTAAGGTTGTTATTACCGTGGTGGTTGAAGCCGAACCGGAACCGGTGTTTCCGCTATCGTTGTCCGGTTCCGATGAACTGTTTGTTGGGGAAACGATGATGCTGGCGGCGGATGATTTGAATCATCCGGATAACATTGTCTACTGGGAATCATCGGATCCGGAGATCTTAACGGTTGATGCTAGTGGCAAGGTGAGTGGAATTAAACCCGGGATCGCCACCATAACCATTTCTTCATATTATACTTTAGATACTTTGGAACGGACTCTTACCGTAAAAGCCATCATCCCGAACGGAGTGGAGATCGCGGAAATCCCTTTTGATGCCTTGGGGTTGCAAACGCAACTTCAATTGGAAGCCCAAGTCTTGCCTGTAGGGGCATCGCAAGAAATTATTTGGAGTTCGAGCGATGAAAGCATTGCTTCCGTGGATGAATATGGACTCGTTTCAACATGGAAATCCGGAGAAGTAATCATCGAAGCCAATGCGAAAGATACGGGCCTTTGTGCTTTCATTACTTTGAAAGTCGAAATATCCCCCCTGATCGTTTTTCAATCCATGCATGTGGCTGCTCCGGTCATCAAAAAGAATGTCATGTACTGGGCTTATGAAGACCCGGCTTTGAATAGATCATATGATGTCTATGGCAGCGTTTCGAATTATTTATTCACTGATATCGTCATTGATGATACTTCCTATTGGCTCAGTTCCAGTGCTTTGAACTTTGATGCCCGAACCTTTGATCATCCGGAATACATTGTCATTCATGACACTTGGAATCCAAACGGAGCGGGAGCCGCAACCGCCGCCATGGTGACCTCGGCCTCTAACACCAAAACTTGTTGGCATTTCTCCGTTGGCAATGACGGCGTTTATCAAAGCCTTTCCGAATATCAATACGGAAAACACGCGGGTGACGGAGGAAGAGATTTTGGTCTGGTTGAAACCGGGATTCTATCGACAGTTACTAATCCAAGTTTGTCCATCAGTAATGACGGATACTGGACCATCAATGATCTGAAATCGGAAATCCTGGCTCCGCTACTGGATACGGTTTTTCCAACCGGAAATGATCTTACCGATTCGGGGATCATGATCACCCAAAACGATAGCGGCAATTATGCCCTAGGATCCACATATTACAATTCCACTTACAATGTGATTGCCAATACCGGAGGGAATGCAGCCGGGATCGGGATCGAAACCGCCATGAATTTTGGGTCGGATTTATTCTTGACTTGGCATTACACCGCTAAACTGGTGGCCCAACTGATGCTCAGGCATAATCTGGACATTTCCCGAGTTCGCCAACATAATTTCTTCAGCGGAAAAGATTGTCCGCGGACGATGCGCAAAGCGGGGATGTGGCCGGATTTCTTGGAGCTTGTGAAAGCGGAATATTTGGCTTTAACGAATTTGAAAGGTTATATCATCACCTTTATTTCAAATGATCCGGAATTTGTGAACAATGTTGGAAGAGTAATCAAGCTGCCACAAACGGAAACCACGGTCAGTTATACGGTCCAAATCTATAAAGACAGTGAATTGATTGGAGAGAAGAGCTCTGAATCGGTTTTGCCTTCCCAAGGAAGTTGAACGACAACTTTCAATTTAGTTGAAGGAATTTGTCTTAACAGAGTAAAATGTAAATTTTCTTATTCAAAAAACCATGGAAAATGAATATTGCATTTTCCATGGTTTTTCTTTATTTTTATCTTTCATTTTCAAAGTAAATGTTGTATAATATATTCACACATGCGGTTGTGGCGGAACTGGCAGACGCGCTATCTTCAGGCGGTAGTGTCCCTGACATGTGGGTTCGAATCCCATCAACCGCACCATTAAAGAATGAATAGGTTTGATACAATTTTATCAAACTTTTTTTTGTTTGCAGAAAGGGAAAAAACTCCTATCCGCCAGAATTAATGAAACCTGTAGTAGTCTGAAATTAGGCTATCATTTGGTCTCTTTTTCGTTTTCTATTCAACTTTTTAACGATTAGGCAACTATTTAACGATTACCTAACTATTTAACGATTATCTAACTAACTATTTAGATTCATTTCACTGAATGAACCTGGCACAATTTTTGG
>CAYQUB010000157.1:0-318 GCA_964420625.1 uncultured Bacteroidales bacterium
AAAGGCTGCATTTTTCTTCTGGAACCGGTCGCTTCAATCAAGAAGAAGATCAAATCCGCCGTCACCGATAACGATGCCAACGTTCATTTCGATCCGGACCAGCAGCCGGGGATCGCCAACCTGATGACCATTTACTCCATTCTTACCGAAATGCCTTTTTCGGAAATTGAAGCCAAGTATCATGGACAGGGCTACGGATCATTCAAGGATGATCTCGCGGGAATCGTGGCCAAAGAAATCGAAGCCATTCAGGAACGATACCGCCGCTACGTCAATTCCGATGAACTGGATGCTTTGCTTGACCGCGGCCGGGAACAA
>CAYQUB010000157.1:328-3245 GCA_964420625.1 uncultured Bacteroidales bacterium
AGCCCATGTTTTGGCCCAAAGAAAACTGGACAAAGTTTATCACAAACTGGGACTCGGAAGACAATGATAACAAAAAGATGAACCATGATTTAGCTCATGATTCATCTTTTTTTTAGTTTTTATTAAATGTGTCTGAATAGGTAATAATTCTTTTTCCCGCGGCGGATGACGGTGAATTGTCCTTCGATCGCCTTAGCCTTTTCAACCAAAAATCCCAAATCGCGAATTGTTTCTCCGTTGATGCTGACCGCTCCGTTGGTAATGAACTCCCGGGCTTCCCGTTTCGACGATGCGGCTTTGACCAGCACCAGGGCGTCGACCAAACTGATCGCTTCGGACCGTTCCACCGACGGAACATCTTTAAAACCTTCGCAGATCTCCTCGGCGTTCAGTTCGCCGATCTTTCCGCTGAACAAAGCTTCGGTGATTTTAACGGCCTGCCGATATGCTTCTTCGCCATGAACCAAGGTCACGATCTCTTTCGCCAAAATCTTCTGGGCTTCGCGAAGATGCGGTTCGTTTTTGACTTTCGCTTCCAATTCCTCGATGGTTTCCCGGGAAAGGAAAGTGTAATACTTCAAAAACTTGACGACGTCGTCATCGGCGGTGTTGATGAAGAACTGATACATCTCGTATGGCGTCGTCTTTTCTTCGTCAAGCCAAACCGCCCCGCTTTCGGTTTTCCCGAATTTGGTTCCGTGGCTTTTGGTGTTTAGCGGCATAGTCAGACCGAATACTTTGGGATCCGGTCCTTCGATCTTGCGGATCAAGTCCATTCCGGCGGTAATGTTTCCCCATTGGTCCTGACCGCCGATCTGCATTTCACAATGCAATTCTTTGTCTTGGAACATATGCAAAAAGTCAATGCTTTGCATGATCATGTACGAAAATTCCAAATAAGTCAGCCCGTTGTCCAAACGGGATTTGACGCTTTCTTTGGCCAGCATGCTGTTGATGGAAAAATGCTTTCCGTATTCGCGCCACAGTTCAATGGCGGATAGTTTGCTCAGCCACTGGTAGTTGTCCAGACAAACGGCGCCGATCCCGTCAAAGGTCAAAAATCGCGCAAATTGCTTTTTGAACAGTGCTCCCCATTTTTGAACGGTTTCGATCTCGTTCATCTGGCGTTCGTTGCGTTTTCCGCTCGGATCGCCGATCAACCCGGTTCCCCCTCCGGTCAGGGCGATGACGCGGTGTCCGGCTTTTCGGAACCGCATCAAAGTCACGATCGGCAGCAATGATCCGATGTGCAGGCTGTCCGCCGTCGGATCAAACCCGCAGTATAAAGTGATCGGTTTTTCCTGCAGTCTCTTGTCGAGCTCCTCTTCGTTGATGATGTCGAAGATCAGCCCGCGCCATTTGAGTTCTTTAAGTAAATTCATATATTCCTCCTAAATTAAACATAAAAGTCCTTAAGATAAATCCTAAGGACGAAAATTTCCGCGGTACCACCTTAGTTTTCAGAATGAAATTCTGAACCCTCTTGAAATTGTTAAGCTCCCAAGCCGTAATTCTGAACTGCAAGGTTTTGGATTCGCACCGGCCATCCAAATCTCTGGTTTTACGCAAGCCAATTCATACTGTTTTCTTGATCATCGCTTATTGTTTAGTTGATTCTCTCCAAACGATCTTATAGTCGACCAGAAGATGCGAAGGTTTCTCTTCTTGCTCCGGCGGCTGTTTCATGAGTTCGGTCAGATAGGCCATGGCGCGATTGCCGATTTCATAGATCGGGGTCTCCACGCAGGTCAGTTTCGGGTTGGCCAATTCGGCGTATTTGGTATTCTGGAAGCCGATGACCTGGAGGTCTTTCGGGATCTTGAATCCTTTTTTAGCGGCGATGTTCATGAAGGAGATCGCCATCGAGTCGCGAACGAACATGGCCACATGAGGAAGTCTTTGATCGATCAGGGTCTCAAAATGTTTCTCGTTGATGCTGATGTCCCCGCTCGAAAAAACGATGTTGGTCGGAAGATGAGCTTCTTCCATGGCTTGAATGTAGCCTTTCAGTTTCAGATCGTTCACGGTGTATTTGTGCTCGGTCCCAACAAACATGATGTCGGTATTGCCGCGATCAATCATGGCTTTGGTGATCTTATAACCGCTTTCGCGGTAATCAATGCAGACGCTTCCGTATTTTTCGGATTGCGGAATGGCATTGACGAATAAAACCGGAACCGGGGTATACTGAAGCAGTTTGACGGTCTCCGGGGTCATTTCGTCGTTCATCAACAAAATTCCGTCCACGCTGGAAGCAATGACTTCGCCCCACAGCTCCTGTTCTTGCTTTGGATCGGAGTTAATGAACAAACGAAGGGCATAGCCGAATTTTTTGGCGCTGTCGTCGATTCCCTGAATCATTTCCGCGACGGAAGCCTGCGAGATCCTCGGCACCACGATGGCAACGGTAGTTGAACGGCGGCTGGCCAATCCACGGGCATTGGCGTTTGGTTTGTAGCCTTTCTCCTTGATGATCCTGAGCACTTTGTTCCGTGTTCCTTCTTTTACTTTTTCGGGATGATTCAGGACTCGGGAGACGGTAGCTAAGCTTACTCCGGCCGCGCCAGCAATGTCATAGATTTTTGCTTGGTTCATTATTTCTTCACCTCTTTGAGAAAAGTATATCATACCATGAAAATATTTTCAAGATTATTGTAATAAAATGTAAATCATTTTCATAAATCAGATCATCCCGCGTCATTTTCGCCCGAACATCGGTTTTAGTTTTAAAAAAGGCAATCCGGAATGACCCGGGTTGTCTTTTTGATGCTGTTTTTAGAACAGGAAGTTTCCGTTTTCGAATATCTTCACCTGTTTGTGATCGTGGGTGGTCCCGACGATCTTCATGTCCGCGTTTCCAAACATGAAATCGCAGTGATTCATGGATTTGTTATAACCTTTGGCGGCCAACTCTTCT
>CAYQUB010000158.1:0-3201 GCA_964420625.1 uncultured Bacteroidales bacterium
TGTGTTGGGTGTGTTTGGGTTGTTTGTGCAAGAAATGCATCAAATATTACGCAGACAAAATTTCAAACATTGATCTTAAAAAATTGTTCCTCTCTTTAATAATGACAAAAGACCTGGGATTCGCGAAGGAATTTGTTTCAAGTTACATTAAACCTCAAGAAAGAAATCCATTTTACCATTCTCAAGATCAAACGTTCTTCAATTTGGAATCATTGGTATTTTTGATGAAAGAAGAAGATACTGAAATGCTTGAATATGCTTTGAGTTTCTCAGATCAGAAATCTTTGGACGACGCTCTTTCCAAAGCCCCAACAAACCGAATCGACATCATGAAATTATTGGTTAAAAGAGGAGCGAGATTCACGGTTTATTGTGAAGGAAATAATGTTGTTCAAGAACAATTAAGCGCGATGATCAAACACCTGATTGAAGAAACTGATAAAAGTAATAGATAGTGGTACACAAAAAAATAGCAACCCAGCAATCAGATAAAATTTTGAAAACACGGAAAACAGGGCACTTTGTGGAGTGGCCTGTTTTTAGTTTCCGAAATATTGACCTTGCGTATTTCTGGACCTTCCTTTATAATTAGTTCATTGATAGCGAATAATGATGAGATTATGGGAGAAAACTATGCAATTGGAGTCATTTAAGGGTTTGTATCAAAGAAATCATCTTCCAAACAGCGAACTGGAATTTGGCCTGGGTGTGCTTAAGGCCGCGGAAGCTTTCTTTCCGGAAGGCACGGTGTTTGATGAAATCAAAACGGCGGACCTCGACGGTTTGATAGCCCATTTGGTCAAGAGCCGCCAGAACACCATTCCCGCTTTTGTGGCGCTGATGCGTTATTTTCGGATGATCAAGCGCCATGATCTGTTCATTCGCCTTACTCAGCATACCGGCGGCGACGGTGTGATTCAAAACATCATGGCCCGGATCAAAGAAGCCGAAGGCGATGACGTTGCTGAATCGATCATGTATGAAATGAGCATCCCGGCGGTGGGAACGCCGCCCGAGAAACTTCCGGAGTTTACCGAGAAGTTCATGAACCGGCTGGAATCCTGGCTTAGTTTCGATGACATTCGCAAAGATCTCGCGGGTAACAACCACGGGATCCCGAAAGATGGCTTCGCGAACGAAAAGATCATTTATGAGCAAGCCGCCAATCTGCATACTTATTTAAGAGATCTGCATTATCGCAAGGTCGCGGAACTGCAGCGGTTCTGCGATGAGAAACGGGTTTGGCATGAACAGAAGATCACCCCGAAAGTTGTTGACTATGTGGCCAAGAATCTGGAGATCCTTTCCGCTTATTTGGAAGACGGAAAACTCTATCTGACCAAGATCCCTTATGATACCGAAAATTACCTGAAAGCCACCAGCGATACCGAAAAACGGTATTATGCCTGCCATTGCCCATTTGCTAGAGAAGCCATCCGGAGCGGGAAAAACAAGATTTCCAATAATTGGTGTTATTGCAGCGCCGGATTCGAAAAATATCAATTCGAGTTGCTTTTCGATCGGGAACTGCCGATCAAAGTTCTTAGTTCGGCCTTGGCCGGTGATGATCTCTGCCGTTTCGAAATATCTTTGGAAGGCGTGCCTTACAAACAATAAACCCCAAGATCAATTAAAGATAAATAATATAGGAGGAAACCGTTAATGTACGAATGGGACTTAAGTCCGTTTTACCCAAGTTTTACCGATGAATCATTCAATCAGGATGTCTTGAAACTGTTGGCGATGGGCGACCGCATGATCGCCACCTTTGAGGATGTGCAAAAAAAACAGTCACCGGTTTCGTTTTTGGAAACCGTCATGAAAGAACAAGAAGAACTGGCCAAACTGGCCAGTCGCGTTCAAGCCTTCATTCAGCTATCCATGTCCGTCAACACCCAGGATCCGGAAGCCAGAAAAGCCATGGTGCGAACTCAAGCCATGGCCAGTAAGTTGGCCTTGCTTGACAATAAATTCAAAACCTTTCTTAAAGAGATCCCGGATCTGGAAGCGGTCATTTCCCAAAGCGAATTTTTAAAGCAATACCGGTTCATCATTCTGGAGACCAAAGACGAGATCAACCATACGATGAGCGAGGAACGGGAAGTATTGACCAGCGAGCTGATTCAAAACGGTTCGATCTTATGGAGCCAATTGCAAAAACAGCTGACTTCAATGGCCGAGACGGAATTTCGGGGCAAAAAGACGTCTTTGATCGAAGTTCGCAATCTGGCTTACAGTTCGGATCCGGAAATTCGAAAAGAAGCCTATTACCAAGAACAAGAAATTTATAAAGGGATTGAAGACGCCGTCGCTTTTTCCATCTCGGGGATAAAGGGCGAAGTCAACACCCTTGGGAAATATCGCCGCTTTGGCTCGCCTTTGGAAGAATCGCTGTTTAAATCGCGGATGAAGAAAGAAACCCTGGACGCTCTCCTTTCCGCCCTCAAAGCCAATCTTCCTTCTTTTCACAAATATCTCCTTCACAAAGCCAAACTGCTGGGCCATCAAGCCGGACTTCCGTGGTATGACTTGTTTGCGCCGATGGGAAAAAGCGAAAAGAAATATACGGTTGAAGAAGCCCAAAGCTTCATTCTGAAACAATTCGGGACTTTCGGCGAGGAACTGAGAGGAACGGCGGAGAAAGCTTTCCGGGATAACTGGATCGATTATCTGCCGAGGAAAGGCAAAGTCGGCGGCGCTTTCTGTTCCAATAACCCGAGTCTGAAACAAAGCCGGATCTTGGCGAACTTCGCCGGCGACATCGGCGACATCATCACCTTGGCCCATGAACTCGGCCATGCTTATCACGGCGAGCAGATCTTCAAAGAAGCCCTGCTCAACAGCCATTATACGATGCCGGTCGCGGAGACCGCCTCAACTCTGTCCGAGACGATCACCAAAAAAGCCGCTTACCGCCAAGCCGAGAGCAAAGATGAAAAGATCCACATCCTCGAACAGGAGCTTCAGGATTCCACGCAGGTCATCGTGGACATTTACAGCCGCTTCTTGTTTGAACAGTCGGTCTTTGAAGCTCGGGAGAAGTCCATCCCCAGCGCCAAGGACCTGAACGAGCTGATGATTTCCGCCCAAAAGGCGGCTTACGGAGAAGCGTTGGATCCCAATCTGTTAAATCCGGGCATGTGGATCAACAAATCCCATTATTACCGGGGCGGGCTCAGTTTCTATAACTTCCCGTATGCT
>CAYQUB010000159.1:0-3188 GCA_964420625.1 uncultured Bacteroidales bacterium
TGTGTTGGGTGTGTTTGGTGTTGTGGTGGCGATGAAGAACACTTTCGAAAGATCATAAGGTTCCTCGAGATAGTGGTCGCTGAAGAATTTGTTTTGTTCGCTGTCAAGCACTTCCAGAAGCGCGCTGGCCGGATCGCCTTTGTAATCGCTGGAAAGTTTGTCGATCTCGTCAAGCAGAAACACCGGATTGATGACTCCCGCCCGTTTCATTCCCGTCAGGATTCTCCCCGGCAAGGCCCCCAAATAGGTCCGGCGATGACCGCGGATCTCGGATTCGTCTTTGACGCCCCCGAGCGACTGTTTGATGAACGGTTTATTCAGACTGGCCGCAATCGAACGGGCCAGCGAAGTTTTCCCGACTCCCGGAGGTCCGACCAAACACAGGATGGCCTGCGGGTTCTTCTGGGTCATGATGCGCACGGCCAAATATTCCAGAATTCTTTCTTTCACGACCTCAAGTCCGTAATGGTCGCTGTCAAGTTGCGTTTTGGCTTTTTGAATATCGGTATTTTCTTTGGTCTCTTTCGACCAAGGCAGGGCGATCATGAAATCCAAATAGGTGCGGATGATCCCGCTTTCGCCGGTCGAATTGCCGAGCGAACTATAACGGTTCAGTTCGGCCAGGGCTTTTTCTTCGATGGACGATGGCATTCCCGCCGCCAGGATCTTCTTTTTCAAATCTTCGATTTCGGTTTCCTGTTTGACTTTGTCTCCGAGCTCGTCCTGAATGATTTTCATTTTTTCGCGCAGATAGTATTCCTTCTGGCTTTCGCTGATCGACTTCTTGACTTCGTTCTCGATCTCGGTCTCCAGATTGCGAATGTATTTTTCGCGTTTGATGTCCTCAAGCATGAAACGAAGCCGATCCCCAACATTCGGGGTATTCAGATATTTCATCTTGGTATTCAAATCAAACGGCAGGCTGTAGGCCAGAACATCAGTCAGTTTGTCCGCGGTAACCCCCTGAGCCACGATGTTGGCCAGTTCGGAGTTGCCGTCAAAGATCCGGACCGCGTCGGTCTGGAGTTCTTCGATCAGCAGGCGGACGTAAGCCAGTTCTTTGTCCAGGTCGTCGTTGACCATCGGAACGGTGACGACGTTGGCCGTCCAGTACGGATCGGTCTCGGTGATGTCGAGCAGGTTGCAGCGCACGATCCCGAGCAGTTTGACTTTGTGAAGACCTTGGCTCTCCATGTCATAGATTATTTTCGCGACGACTCCGGTTTTATGGATGTTGTCGATGGACGGGACTTCAACGTTGTGATCAATTTGAACAAACAAAACGACGTATTTTTTGCTTTCAGCGGCTGCTTTTAGGGCTAAAATGGCTTCTTTCCGGCCAAGATCCAGACGGATCTCATTGTTTGGCAGCGGTATTTTACCGCGAACGATCAGAACCGGCAACATGGCATTGATCATGGTTTGATTGGAAAACATTGGCTTCACCTCCTTATAGCTGAATGTCCAGAATTCCTTCCTCAAGACAGTATTGCAAAACGCGGGTTTCGAGAACATGACGATTCAGGTAGCCCTGATAGTTGTCAACGCGATTCAGATTGTGAAAGAGAATTTTGTCGAACTCGTATTCCTCCCGGATCCGGTCCATGTATTTGATGTCTTGATTTTGGAAATTCAGGTTAATGATCCAAATTATGTATTCTTTGATTATTTCTTTTTTGACTTCTTGGAGATATCCTTCGCGTTCCTTCTTGCGTTTAGGCATGAAATCCGAATCCATGAAATGGTTGATCACGTATTCGTCGAATTCGATCTCATCATTCTGAAGGATGAATTCCGAGAGAAAGTTAAGCAGCAGCACGACGGTGGTGGAAAAGGTAAAAATATCTTTGACTTTCTTTTTGAAGGCGGCGGCGGTTTGCGTTCCCAGAAAATTCACTTTCTGAGCCATCTCGTCGGTCAGTTTCGGAAATACCTGGTTTTGGATTTTCTTGATGGCGGCTTTCACCAGAATGCCTTCATCTTCATCCAAGACTATGACGTCTCCAACCAAGGCGCCCAGGAATTTATCAAAAACCTGAGGCAGCGCTTTTTCCATTTCCATTTGTTGGTTTTCTAAATGGTTGATCAGGAAATCATCTTTCACGTAAGAAAGATCATATTCCACGAAACTGTTTTTGTCCGCCTGGTCGCTTTCTTGGTACTCGAACATCTCATGTTGCAAGAGCAACTGTTTGAGAAAGTCTTTCGAGATGTTTGCGTCCATCGGGAAGGAAAACAATTCCTTCGGTATCTGGGTTGGAAATTTCATCGATATTCCGGAGGGCAGCACACAAAACTGACAGATGACCACCAGGCTTTGATCCGGGGCCAGATCGCTCAGATAACGGTATTTCCGGCCGCCGATCGGAATGACGTCCATTTTGGCTAATTCGTTTTCAATGACTTTGTCTTCCAGTTTGTTCATCACCAGATCATCGACCATGGTCTTTTTTTTCTTGAGATCGCTGTCCGGGATCGAAAAAGTGGTCAGGATCTCGCGGTAGAAATCCGTCATCTCCTGGGCGGTGAAAGTGAAATAAGCCTGATGATACTGATCACTCACATAATCTTGGGTTATCTTCAAGTTTTTCACCCGTTAAGCCGTTTTTTGTTTTTTTACGAACTTGGCTTCGCCGCCGGAAGTAATGAATTCCTTGGTGATGATGCATTTGGAAAGATCTTTTTCCTCGGGTACTTTATACATTATTTCCAACATGATGTTTTCAATTATGGCTCTGAGCCCTCTGGCTCCGGTTTGTTGTTTGTGAGCCCGAGTGGCGATTTCACGCAAGGCATCTTCTTCAAATTCCAAGCTGACCCCATCCATCTTCAACATCTTCTGATATTGTTTGATGATGGCGTTCTTCGGCTCTTTCAGGATCTTGACCAGATCTTCGACTTCCAAAACTTCCAGGTAGCCGATGATCGGAAGCCGCCCCACGAGTTCGGGGATGATTCCGTATTTCTGAACGTCTTCCGGAGTCACGTCGCGATACATGTCGCGCTCGATTTTCGGAGTGACTGATCCGGCGTTGAACCCAATCGATTTCTTGCCGATCCGGGATCTCACGATCTCGGTGATGCCTTCGAATGATCCGCCGCAAATGAATAAGACATTGGTGGTATCAAAGGCTATGAATTCCTGTTGCGGATGTTTTCTTCCGCCCCCCGGCGGAACATTGGCAATG
>CAYQUB010000160.1:0-3186 GCA_964420625.1 uncultured Bacteroidales bacterium
CATTTTTGTTCTTGGATGTCCATCCTTAAGCAGATATAACGGGCCGGAAGCCGCTGGGGGCGATAAAGCAAATCGTATCCCTGTTCCGCGGTGAGCAACCCTTTTTCAATTTTTTTGAGAATTTTTAAGCTCATCGTTGCACCTCTTGACAATATTCTATAATGAAAAATTTACTTTGTCAAGTGTTTAATCATTTTTATTAATATTTTTATTAATTATTTTAATTATATTCTTAATTTATTGCAAGCGGAAACAAAAAAGCAAAATAAAAGACCCTAAACCGGAGGGTTTAAAGTCGTTTTATGCTATTTTTTGCTCAATAAATCAACGATGTCGCTGACCTGACGAATGTTTTGCGCTGCTTCGTCACTGACTTGGACGCCGAATTCGTCTTCAATGGCCATAATCAATTCAACGGCATCCAAAGAATCCGCTCCCAAATCCTCAGTGATCTTGGATTCGAGTTTGATGTCTTCTTCTTTTAGATTTAGCTCTTTTGCAATTAGTTTCTTAACTCTTTCGAAAATCATCATGAACCTCCTAAATTAGTTTATATTATATACAAACAAAGGCCAATTGTCAAACAAAATAACTTTTTGGGCTACTCAGGAACGGACACGCTTTGGGGAACAACGAATTTAAGGGCATTCGGAACGATCTCCAAAGTGATCGAAGAAGCCTTGCCCATTTCTCCGTCGATGGAAAAGTTGATGGAGCGATCGATTTCAATGGTCACTTTTTTACCTTTCGCATAGACAATTTTCTTGGCAACCCAAGGCGTTTCCAAATGTTTTCCGGCCTTATAGGTCCCAATCATACGGATGAAAGAAAATCGCGATACTTTTTTAACAAAGCAAACATCGATGATTCCGTCATTGATCTTGGCCAGAGGAGCGCAATAAAACCCTCCCCCGTAACAAATGGAATTCGCGGCTGCACAAAGCAATCCTTTTCCATCATAAATCAAATGATCGTCAACGGAAACCCTGAAATGATGTCCCATTTTATTTAGAAAAGTAACCAAGACACCCAAAATGTACGCGCTTTTTCCAGTCATTAATGGACGGCGTTTATATTTCATCATTCTTTCAACCACATCGGCGTCAAATCCCATATTCAAAATGTTGATCGAAAAGCGGTTCCCGAACCGTATCAAATCGATGTCCATCGTTCGGCCTTTGATCAGTTGACTCATTTTTAAGAAATTTTCCGATGGACCAAAAATTTTAATGAAGTCATTTCCTGATCCCGAAGGATAACAAGCCACGGAAACGTTCGGAAAGCCGTAGGCTCCATTGACCACTTCATTGAGAGTACCGTCACCGCCGCAACTGTAAATTCGAACTTCCTCTTCTTGCGAATGCTCCATACAGTATTTTTTTACGAAATTCATGCCGTCAAAAGTGGCTTTGGTTACATAGATCTCATAATCCTTTTCGGCCAGCAGCGTTTCGATTTGGCTGATGATCTCTTTGGTGTGGTCTTTTTGCCCGGCGGCTGGATTGATAACAAACAAATGTTTCATATTCTTCACTTTCCCATTCCCATGATAAGTCTTTTTATATAGAAATAAAAATCAAAATTCAAATGCTCCGCGATCTTGATCGGAAGATTGCTGATAAAACTGTCCAGAAGCGCAAACATCAATTGAACGGCTTCCAAAACGGTTTCCATTTTAAGCTTTTTAAGGATCTCCAGATAATTTTTTCTGACGGCATCATCCAAATGCGGCGCGAAACCCTTTAAGCCGATTTTCGCAAACTCAGGATCATAAACGGTACGTAAATACATTCCCAAATCCGCGCAAATATGGTTTGCCAAACGCAGGGCAAACAGGCCATCCTCGCGCATGTAAGCCGAATGAAACTCCAAAGCGGTAAAACAGAGCGATCCAACGAGTTTCCCGATCTCCTCGGGGCTTAGGGAAAGTGGCAGCGGTTGGTAATCATCAAGCAAATGCTTCGGATCATAAAGGACGGCGATTTGGTCGTAACGGTTCAGTTGTTCGCGGGTTACCGCGTATAAGTCAAAATGCAATCCGTTTTCGTAAACACAAACAATTTGCGGGCCGACGAAATTGGCTTCGGAATGATAAAGAATCGGCATATAGGCACTAAGATAATCCAAACGTCTTTCCAGAAAAGCCGGCAAATCATCTTCCTCAACAATGGCATAAAAATCAACATCGGAATATTTGTCAGACTGCTCACGAGCCAGCGATCCTTTAAGAAGCAGGGCTTGGGCTAAGCCGTCAGCAACTATTCTCTTGGCAACCGCTTCAACGGCATCATATTGCTTCAAAATTACACCTCAATGTTCGTTTATTATAACATAAGATCAAAAAAAAGCCAACAGATTAGTTCACTGTTGGCTTGGTTTTTTTATTCGTGCGGCTCGATCATGGTCAGTTCGATCCGGCTCTTGGCAACATCAACCGAAACAACCCAGACCTTGACGATTTGGCCGACGCTGACTTTGTCCAGAGGGTGTTTGATGAATTTTTTGCTCATTCTCGAAAGATGAACCAATCCGTCTTCTTTGACTCCGCAATCCACGAAAGCCCCAAAATCCACCACATTCCGGACGGTTCCCTGAAGTTCCATTCCCGGTTTCAAATCTTCAAGATGGAGGACATCGTTACGAAGCAGCGGTTTATCGAATTTTTCCCGCGGGTCACGCATCGGGGCAATGAAAGCATCAAGAATATCGTTGAAAGTATATTCGCCAATCTCCAATCCGCTCATCAAAGCTTTGCGATCGCATTTATTGATGGCTTCAACCAATTCGGGACTGCCGATGTCATCTTTGGAAAACCCAAGTTTTTCCAAAATTTGAATGGCTTTTTCATAACTTTCCGGATGGATGCTGGTCATGTCCAATTTTTCGTTACCGTCCGGGATTCTTAGAAAACCGATGGCTTGTTCCATGGTCTTCGGGCCAACGCCTTTGATGTTGATTTCGGTGCGGTTTTTGAATTTTCCGTTTTCGTCGCGGTAGTCAACGATGGCTTGCGCGGTTTTTGCATTCAGCCCTGCTACTCTTTGAAGCAATGGGACCGAAGCGCTGTTGATGTTGACGCCAACGCTGTTAACGGCGGTCTCAACCACGAAGTCCAAAGAATCATTCAATTTTGATTGTGTGACATCATATTGATATTGCCACCCCCCACCAAACACACCCAACACA
>CAYQUB010000161.1:0-3184 GCA_964420625.1 uncultured Bacteroidales bacterium
AGCACACCCTGTGTGCTTTTTTTCATGGCAACAATAATATTAAAGGAACGTCGGTCTCGTCTGCCGTAATTCCCGCGTGATGGGCTTTGAAAGAAAAACTGGCTTTCTCAACCTTTCCTTGGTAAATGATGGTTTTGTTTCCGGTAGCAATGCTTAAGAAATCCCCCAGGAAGTCATCGACTTTCGGATGTTCCAAACCCGGTCCGAAAATCTGTTCGGAGCGAACTTCGGCTTTGCTTAGCAGCCGGAAATCATTTCCCAATCTTGGCTTGAAAGCTGAAGCAAATTGGGCTTGCATGCCTTCCTTCACCATGAAAGCCGTGCAACGGGGTTCAATGGAAGGCGGAAGCCTTAAGCAGTCAAACAATTCCGGGATGCTGCCGATGTCAATGTGCTCGGAGATGTCAATGAGCCCATGGTCGGCACTGATGATCAGAAGCGTATCTTTCAGATTCCCAAGCCGGTTTTCAATGATGTTTTCCAGGTTGGCAATCGTTTCTCCAACATCGGGACTGCCGGTCCCCAAAACATGCAGGGAACTGTCAGGCTCAGGAAAATATGCATAAATGAATTTTTCCTCGTCGATCTCGGTCAGCTTCGCGATGGCGATGGCTTCTTCTTCAAAGTCCTTACCGTACAAGACTTCGTAATCCGGGCCGGCCTGAGGGATCATTTCCGGATGAACGACATAACGTTTGACCGCATCGTTGGTAGCGGCCTTGATCTTCGAAAAGACGCTTTCGTAAGCCAATAGCTCTTTTGCGTTTCCCGGGGCCAGCTCGATCTTTTCGCCAGTCATGGAGTCGTTGTAAGGAAAAATGTCGATGAAGCGTTCAAATTCTTTGAAATAAAGGCTCCATCCCAGCCATCCGTGTTCGATGGGGGCCAAGCCCGAAGTCAGAGTATTGATGGCGGCCACGGTCGTCGGCGGAAACACCGAAGAAATGGTCGCGATTTGATGGCGGGCTAAAAACCCGTTCGGCCGATGGCGGCGGAGGATTTTCTCTCCCAAGCCGTCAAGAATTAAAAGGACGACGTTTTTCGGTCGTTTTTTTAAATATTGATCCAAGACCGCCAAGCGCTTCTTTTGATTGTTGTAGCCGTAATGGCCCAAAATCGAACTGATCAGCGCCAGCGATGATTTTCCGTAATCAATCATGATTGACGTTCACCTTGGCCAATCCGCCCAGCGAAGTTTCCCGGTAAATGGCCTTCAAATCTTTTCCGGTTTCTTTCAGGGAAATGACCACGCTGTCAAAATCAATGTAATGTTTGCCATCGGTAAGCAAAGCATAATTGGAAGAATCAATGGCTCGTTTCGCGGACAGGGCATTGCGTTCGATGCACGGGATCTGCACATATCCCAAAACCGGATCGCAGGTCATTCCTAAATGGTGTTCCAAAGCGATCTCGGCCGCGTATTCGATCTGTATGTTGCTTCCCCCGCGCAAATAGGTCAAAGCCGCCGCGGCCATGCTGCAAGCCGTTCCGATCTCCCCTTGACAGCCAACTTCGGCTCCCGAGATGGAGGCATTCTCCTTGACCAGATTTCCGAACAAGCCGCCCACCAACAAAGCTTTCGCGAGCGTTTCTTGGTCTACGGCTTCAGTCTTCGCGTAAGAATACAAAACTCCCGGAACCACTCCGCTCGATCCGCAGGTCGGAGCCGTCACGATGACGCCCCCGTCGGCGTTCTCTTCCGCCACCGCCAGACTGGCCGCAAAGACCAAGGTATTGAAATCGGTGGATTTTAGGTATTTTCCGTAAATGGAAGCCGCCCGCCTTCGGACTTTCAAAGGTCCGGGCAGTACTTCTTTGGTGCTCGCGAGCCCTCTTTCGACGGCCGAAAACATCGCGTCAATGATGGTCTTCGCCCATTCCAAAATATCCCGGTCTTCGGATTCGTAAATGTAATCCAAAAAGCTGATCTTCTGGATGGTCAGATAGCTTATGATGTCTTTCATGGTCTTGAACCGGTAAAAATGGTTGGGATGGGTATCCCGCGGTTCATTCAGTTCCTTGAGGGCTCCCCCTCCGACCGAAAAAACCAACCATTCATCGGTCAGAGTCTCATTTTGGTACGCGGAAAACTTCATCCCGTTCGGATGATATTCATAAAACAACTCCCCGAAAAAGCGGACTTCGGTCTTTTGTTCACCCAGCGTTTTTTTGATGATCACATCGGCCAAATGGCCTTTTCCGGTCAAAGCCAGCGATCCGTATAAATCAACGACGTATTTGTCTGCGTTCGGGTTTTTCTTCAAAAAATGTTCAGCCGCCCTTTGCGGCCCCATGGTATGGGAACTGGAAGGTCCGTTCCCGATTCGAAATAATTCTTTTTGCGTATCCATATTATCACCGTTTTTATTATACCATGATTTTCGGTTTTCCATGCATAATCTTGCATTTACAAAGCGAATAAGGTAAAATAGAACCACGGCGAAAGCGAGGAAATCCATGAAAATAATCGGCGTCACTCCGCGGGTCTTAACCGAAGACGGAGTCCAGAAACAATTTGTGAATACCAGGTACTTAAATCAATTGACGAAAAGAAATTTCAATGCCATCATGCTGACGATGAACAACCCGAAACTCGAGGAAGCGCTCAAACTTTGCGACGGGTTTCTCATTACCGGCGGTTATGACATCGATCCGGAATATTACCATGAGGAAAATTCCGGAAAATCCAAGAACTGCATCCCCGAACTTGACGAAGTCGACCGAATGGTCGTTACCTACGCCAAGGCTCACCAAATCCCGATTCTGGGGGTTTGCCGCGGAATCCAGGCCATCAACGTCTTTTTGGGCGGCGATCTGAATCAGGACATCGGAAAAGGCCACCGCAGCATTGACAGCGATCATGCGGTCCAAACTGTCAAAAATCATTTGCTTGATTTTGAAGACGAAATTCTGGTCAACAGCTATCATCACCAGACCCTGAAAAATTTGGCACCGGGGCTGAAAGTCATCGCCCGCCATACCGACGGAACCATTGAAGCCGTCATTCATGAAACCCTGCCCATCCTCGGAATTCAGTGGCATCCGGAGATTTTGGCCGACGAAAAAGAAAGTAAGATCATCTTCGATAAATTTGCGGAGTTGGTCAATAAAAAATAGGAGATTTTTTCTCCTCAGACTGTTGACAAACCCCATTTTCAAAGATGGGGTTTGTTTATTTTCCCAC
>CAYQUB010000162.1:0-3184 GCA_964420625.1 uncultured Bacteroidales bacterium
TCGGGTCGCCATCATCGTCTTCATCCGGTTTGTTGCATCCAACAAAAACAAAAGCCAGAATAAAGACCAAGGTTAAGGTTATCCACTTTTTCATAAATTTTTCTCCTCTAACAAAATTCTTCTAATTATCATTATATCATCATCAGGGCTTTTTTTCAATTTGCTTGGTGTAACAGTGATATTCCTTCCAAACTTCGAACCCAAACTGCTGATAAAATTCCAAAAGTCCGGTCCAGTCGATGATCATCGGCCGGCACCCCCGTTTCAAAAGTTCGTTTAAGCCCGCGGCGACGATGTCATAACCCAGGCCTTTGCCGCGGTAAGCTTTGTCTACGCCCAGGGGTCCCAAAGCTCCTAATTTCGGAAAGCGGTCATGCCAGGTGCAATTGTAGGGCAGAATGTCAAGATCCGGAGTATTGACCCGCGTAAAAGCGGCGATCTTATCCTGATCCATGGCCAACAGATACGATTCCTGGAAATTCGGACCTTGGAAATATTCGTAACATTCGTATTTCCAGCGGCCCGGAAAGTTATTATCCATGAATTCCAAAAGCGGTTTTTCATCATCGCGGGTGGCAAACCGGTAAACATATTCCGGATTGCGACTGGCAAACGGAGTTTTCATTTCCCAATTGATCAGATCATGGGTCGTCCGGACATATCTGAATCCGCGTTTTTCCAGCCACGGTCCCCCGAGATTGTCGAAATCATTGGGAAGCCCGGGAAAGAAATTATGGTAATCGCGGCCGATCTGCATTTCGGTCTTTTTGTTGGCTTTTAGGATCTGCTCGGCGTAATCCAGCAGTTTATCCCCGATCCCCTGATGACGGCAAGCTTTGGAAACATAAAGCATGGATAGAAAGCCGATGTTCGCGTAAGCCGGGATCATCGGATGTCGGAAGTCTTTCACAAAGGCAAAACCGACCAGCCGCTGCTCTTCGTAAGCGAAATACGATCCCGACTTGAGAAGATTGGGCGAATTTTTGATGTTCTGGTCAAAGGCTTTTTCGCTGATCGGGTAAATGAACCCCATTTCCCGGTTCCACAGCTCCCGCGCTTCATCGATGCTGATGCCGGGGTCACGGAGGTTTTTAATGTTGTACATTACAGTAAGGAGGCCGCATCTTCATCAATGATGACGATGACGTTGCCATGATCCTTGAGCGCCGAAGCCGGGAATTTCTCGCTGACATTTCCGAAAACCAGTTCCTTGATGGCCGGGGCTTTGTTTTTCCCGGAAGCCAGAAGCAGGATCTTTTTGGCGGCCAAGATGTTTTTGATGCCCATGGTCATGGCCCGGTGCGGCACTTCTTCCAGCGAAGCAAAGAACCGCTTGTTGTCCTCGCGGGTCTTTTCGGTCAGTTCAACGATGAAAGTCTCATTGGAAAACGGCGTTCCCGGCTCGTTGAAACCGATGTGCCCGTTTCCGCCGATCCCCAAGACCTGAAGGTCGATCTTAACGTTGTTCAGCGCTTTGTTGTATTCGGCGCATTGTTTGGCCAGATCGGCTCCTTCGGCGTGCGGAAGGTGGACGTTCTTTTCCAAGATGTCAACATGGTTGAACAGATTTTCGTGCATGAAAGTATAATAACTCTGCGCATGGCTGCGGGGCAGATCGCAGTATTCATCCAGATTGTAGGTCTTGACGGCCTTGAAAGAGAGCTCATGGTTTTCGTTCATTTTGACTAAATTCTGATACATTCCGACCGGAGTGCTTCCGGTGGCCAATCCCAGAATGGCGTCGGGTTTGCTTATAAGCAGCTTGCCAACAATTTTGGCGGCTTCTTGGCTCAAAGCTTCATAATTTTTTACTTTGATGATTTGCATGTTTCTTTACCTCGTTAATCTAATAGGCAGCTGGCCCGAAAAAGGAATCTCTCCTCTCAGGGCTAGGGCGCAGGACTGAAGCGACTGCGGCGTCAGTTCATAAATGCAGACATAATTTTTGATTCCTTTGAGAAGCAGGCCATCATACGGGGAACGCAGGCTGACAACCATCAGTTTGTTTTTTGGCAAGGCCTCAAACACTTTGGTTTGATGGTCCCCCTTTAAAACATTATAAGTTCCCAGAATGATCTTGTCATATTTCGGCGCAACCGATTCAATCTCCGATAGGTTGGCGAGTTCATTGTTGATGATGAACTGCGGATAATCCAAATAATCCCTCAGGGTTTGGTACTTTTGGCTGGCGTTGTCCACCAACGAGGCCAGTTTGATCTCCGGAAAGATCAGCAGGACCTGGTCGCTGGCTTTGATCGGCACCCAGTTGTGATCGTAAACCAGGGTCACGCTTTTATTTTGCAGCGTGCGCGCCAGATCATTGTTTACCCGGATCTTCGAAACGTCGATGTCCGAAGCGGCCGCGTATTTGGCTTTCAGTTTCAGGATCTTCTTGACCGATTCGTCGATCCGCGCCTTGGAAATTTTTCCTTCTTCAGCCAGTTTTTCAAACGCCAGCACGATGCCCCGCTGTTCGTTCAAATCGGCTTTTCCGCAGAATATCAATAAATCGTTCCCGGCGTTGACGGCTCTTTCCACGATTTCTTCCGATGAGAACCGGCTGTTGATGGCGCCCATCGTCAAAGAATCAGTGACGATCAGTCCCTTGAATCCCAGTTCTTCTTTGAGCAAGCGGGTGATGACATTATAAGAAAGCGAAGCCGGATACTCGTGGTCGAAGTTCTCGTACAGAATGTGCGAGATCATCACCCCGTCGATCCCTTCCGCGATAGCCCCGATAAATGGGACCAGTTCGGTCCGAAACACTTCGGCCCGGTTGCTTTTTACGACCGGAAGCCCTAAATGCGAATCGACGCTGGTGTTTCCGTGACCCGGGAAGTGTTTGATGGTGGGCAGGATCCCCCCGTCTTGGAAACCCTTGAAGGCGGAAATCGCGCACTTGGCAACGACTTCCGGATCATCCGAATACGAACGGGAATTGATGACCGGATTGGCGGGGTTGTTGTTGACATCCCCGACCGGAGCAAAGTTCAGGTTGAACCCGAGACAGCGGAGATTTTCTCCGACCGTTTTCGCGATCTCATAGATCTTGGAGGAATCGCCGGCCGAAAGCGCCATGGCCAGCGGCTGCATCGTCTGGCCGAGCGCCATGGCCACGCCCTGCAGCAGCACGAGCACCAGCGCAACGAAGCAGCGTGCCGCCATGAAGCCGCGCCACAGCCGC
>CAYQUB010000163.1:0-3183 GCA_964420625.1 uncultured Bacteroidales bacterium
GCTCATAAGTCTTGTTCCGTTCATCAAGTTCTTTCTGGAGCCGGTCTCTGGCCTTTTCGGCTTCCAGTTTGGCTTTTTCGGCCTCTTTGGCGGCCCGGACTTTTTCATCCCGAAGGACAAAATTATTGTTCAAATCATTTTTAAGTTTTTCGATCTGTTGTTGCAGCTTGGCGTTTTCGCGTTTGGTCTCCTGATATTGGGCATTGGTCGCCAAAAGCGCCTCGGCGTTGTCGCCTTTCATCAACAGGTTTTTTTCTTTGAGCGTGCTTAGTTTGACGACTTCGATTTCTTTTTTTAAACGGGCTTCCTCTTTTTTGCCATTCAAATAAGAAGTCTTGATCTGCTCCTCTTTGGCCTTTTGGGCTTCAATGTCTTTCCGAAGCGTTTCGATTTCTTTTTGGAGTTTCAAACTTTCCTTGGATTTGTCTTGGAATTGCTTGGAAATCCCGGAAAGTTTTTCGTTCATTTCGGCTTTGGCAGCGGCGCGGATCGCGGCCAGATTATTTTTGGTTTTTTCCAACTGCGCTTTCAAAGATTCATTTTCTTTAAGCAGTTTGGCGTCAGTTTTCGGCGCTGCTTCGGCCTTCGCTTCCAGATTGGCGGATTTCGCGGTCCCCTTGAGTACCTCTCCTCGCAAAGAAGCGATTTCCTTCTCCAATTGGTTGACGATGGCAGTTTGTTTAGTTAATTTTTCTTCAAGATCCCTTTTGCCTTTTTCGGCAGCCTCAAGACTGCGCAGATTTTCCCCGTGCTTTTTTTGAAGAGTTTTCAGTACTTCTTCGATCTCCGATATCGTTTTAGCAACTTCAGGAATTTCCGCTTCTTGAGCAGTTTTACTGCCTGGTTGAAGACTGGGGGTTAAACTTAGCTTTTCCGGGTCAATTACCGGAACACCGCTGAATTTTACTTCAATGACTTTTTTGATGGCGGCGTCCAATTCGGTCTTCTCGGCCAACAGCCGTTTGATCTCCGAATTTAACTTCTCGATGTTCTCCTGCTCTTTTTGCAGCTCTTCGATGGTCACCGATTCCGGTTCTTCTTCCTCAAGCCGATGCGTAAGTCCCATTTTTTCTTTAAAACTGCGTTCTTGGCTCTCGGCTTTGAGGGCTTCGGATTCCATCAGTTGTTTAAGTTTCTTCTGGGCAGCAATGATTTCTTGCATCCGGTTATAATCGGTGGATGCGGCTTTCGGCTGATCGACAGCATTAGTCTTCCCTTCCTTGATCGGCAGCGGCATTTTGGTCTCCGGAGCCGGTTTTTCGGAAGCAATGTTCATTTTGTTTAAAAGATCATCGGCGGTTTTCTTGGAATTGGTTGGCAAAACTTGGGCTTTCGCTTTGGGGCCGGCCGGTTCGTTTTCGCTTTTCAGTTCCTTCAGCGGACGCTTTGCCGCCGGTTCGGCCGGAGTCTTTTTGACCTCGGCGGGAACGGTTTTTAAAGCCGGGGCTTTTTCTTTCGGAGTTTCCGGTACCGATGGGGATACCGCACTCCCGCGCAAGTCCGTCAAAACCGACTTCAATCGTTCAACGACATCCAGGGCTTTCTCCTCTTTGCTCATGATTGGCTCTTTATGCGCCGCGGCCGGTTTTTTTACGGTTGCCGGTTTGGCTTTTTGTTTTGGGCTTTTCACAGCCGGCTTTTTGCCCGTTTTTCCGGCCCCGGCCGCTTTCCCGCTGACAACTTTTTTCACGCTGGTTTTTTTGGTCTCTTTTTGGTTATTTTCCATAATTCCCTCCTAAAAAACGCTTATTATCATTTTAAACAAGGCGTAGCCGATAACGGTCGCGGAACCGCCGACGCTCAAAAACAAGAAAATGTTTTTGATCCCGACATAGATCGGCCGGCTTTTTTTCAGTTTGTAAGCCCGATCGACGGTCACTTGGCGGACCCGGTCGAAAGTGGCGATGTTGACTTGGCCTTCTTCAATGGCTTTGATGTCCAACGGGGCGATGAAGGGCTTTTTTGAATTAATGTACGATAAATAATACTTCCGGGCTTTTTGATATTTCTTCTTGTATTGCCTGGAAATGGTCTTTTCCGATTTTTTCAGATAATTCTGGGCCGTTTTGTATTCCTTGACGTAATCGTTGGAAATCATGGTGTAAATGGCCGCATAGAAGATAAACAGGATCAAAAGATATACGGTCAGATTGCCAACGATTTTCAGCCACGAGGCCCCCTCAAAAATTCCGATCAGTTGGCTGTAGATCTTGAATCCGAAATTATGCTGGGCGATTTTCTCCCAAAGGAAGGAATCGGTCGAGATGATGAAGATCATTAATCCGAACAGAAAGATGATCAGCAGTTTCATCCCCAGGGAGATCTTCATGAAATTGACATCGCCGATGACATCGACGGTTTTTTCATTTTCCGTGAAGACGGTCTTTTTTTGGGAGCTATACTGCTTGTCCCAGGTCTGAAAGGCCTGTTTGATCAGCTTGCGGCGTTTGCGGCGGGTGAACTCGGGATTTCTCAGCACGTCTCCGAACGCCATTTCTTGTTTTCGGATCTTGATCAGGTATTCTTCCACACTGGTGATCGGGTAAGCGGCGGTCTTGGAATTATACCTGAACGGATTTCCCCGCAAAAACAACATTTTCGCGGAATCCGTATTGATTTGTCCATCGGTTTGGTAAGGGTTGGCCGAGACGCCCATGGTACTTCGGTCGGAGCTATCTTCCCCTACTTTCACATACCCTTTTTCGGATAGTTCATAAACGGCCGTTTTTGATTTGTTTGGTTTGGGCACCGCGCTCCCCTCCTTTAGGTCATCCTCCCAACAAAGTTTTCAGTTCCTCGCTGAGATAGGCATGGTTCATGGCATAAATATCATCGAAGAGGGTCGGAGAGAGATTTCCCCGTTCCTCCAAGACGTTGATCACGCTATTGGGATAAAGAAATAGATTTTCCACGTAACTGACGGCGGCCTCGGCGCTCAGAGTCCCGCCGGCGACGGCGGTCTCCAGTTTGGAAAGCACTGAAACAAAATCCGTGGCATCAAACCCATCGGCGAAAGTGGCATCGCCTCCCAAATAGACATAAAAGAAATATTCGTGATAAAGCCCAAATCCCCCGGTCGTGGTGTTGGTCAGGGTATCGGTCATGTAACTTTTCAAAAGGGGTTGCGTTTCCCAGGTCTTGGAAATCATCCATTCCGAATTTCGATGGGCCAGAATGATCCGG
>CAYQUB010000164.1:0-3152 GCA_964420625.1 uncultured Bacteroidales bacterium
AAGCAAATTCCGATAATGGATACGGATAATCAGGAAACGATCTTCGAAAAACTCGGTGATCTGGGAGCGGAAATGATTCTCCCGGTCATCAAAGGATTGGAAGAAGGAACCATTTCCGGGATTGCTCAGGACGAAAATTTGGTCAGTTTCGCCCCCAACCTAAAAAAAGAAGACGAGCGCCTGGATTTCAACCAAAACGCGCGGACCGTATTCAACCGGATCCGGGGATTGAACCCCAATCCGGGCGCATATTTCCAACTTGATGGTCTAAGCATTAAAGTGTATAATAGCATTGTAAGCAAGGAAAGAACCGTTTACCAACCCGGCCGGATCGTTTCCATTAACAAAGATTCGTTTTCCATCAGTTGCGGCGAAAACACCGTCCTTTCCCTTCTGGAAGTTCAGTTTCCGGCGGGAAAAAGAATGGCGGTCCGCGACTTCTTGAACGGTCGGGGGAAAAACATGATCGCAATTAATAAGGAGATAGGAATATGAAACCAAGAATTTATTTTTCCAGAGAAGAAATGTTTAAACTGAATCGCGACCGTCTATTGGAAAGAGGGGTTTCGATCGAAGCCATCGCCGAGATCGCTTACCGGCAGCAAGCCCGTTACAACAGCGATATCTCGATGAAAACCTGCATCGAAAGCGTCGAAAAGATCCTTTCGTATCGGGATATTTTTCACATTGTCCAGCTGAGCATCGAAATTGACCGCATGACCGAAGAAGGTCTGTTCAAAGGCCCGATCCAGGACATCATGCGCGCCGATTTGGGCATGTTCGGAGTGGACGAGATCTTCGGACTGAACATCGCCTCCATGTACGGGACCATCGGCCAAACCAATTTTGGGGACATCGATGTCAACAAACCCGGGATCGTAAAAAAACTGAACGACGAAGGCAAGGGCGCTCGCTGCCATACTTTCCTTGACGATGTGGTTGGGGCATTGGGCGCGGCCGCATCGACTCGGGTCGCGCAGATCGTCAGCGAAGAAGAATCCCTGAAAGACCCGCACATCACCGTCATTCAGATGGATCTGGAGAAGAAGTAGATGGACCAGAAAATATTGACTCCCGGACCGCTTTTGGATGAATTGGGAAATCTGACCGAAGCCGGTTATGCCACCAGCCTGGTGAAGGACTATTCCCGGGATCAGATCAAAAGCTGCAAGCTT
The DNA here is from genome assembly GCA_964420625.1 of uncultured Bacteroidales bacterium. Lineage (GTDB taxonomy): Bacteria > Bacillota_I > Bacilli_A > ML615J-28 > CAG-698 > UBA2253. Next base: position 1,176 of record CAYQUB010000164.1, read on the forward strand.
CGGATCAAGGAATGGGACTATTATTATATTGGAAACAGCCGTTACGGGGTCGCCCTGACCATTGCGGACAATTCGTACCTGGGCTTGGGAAGCGTTTCGGTGATGAATTTTGAATCCGGTTTTTGGAAAACCCGAAGCGTCATGACTTTCATGCCCAAAGGGAAGACCAATTTTCCTTCAACTTCGAAAGCCGGCGATGTTTCTTTCAATCATAAAAACCTGCGTTTGGATTTTTTCAACGATGGGCAAGCCAGGCGTTTGATGGGACATTTCGAAAACTTCATCGATCGCCATGATTTTGACTGTGACATCACGCTCCGCGAAAATCCGGATCATGAGTCAATGGTCATTGCCACGCCTTTTTCCAAACCGCGGCGGTTTTACTATAACCAAAAGATCAACCACTTGCAAGCCACCGGCCGGGCGACGGTCGGGACTGAAGAATGCATGTTCACCAATACCGACTGTTTTGGCGTTCTGGATTGGGGAAGAGGGGTTTGGACTTATAAAAACACCTGGTACTGGGCGTCTTTGTCTTCCCTGATGGAGGGAAAACAAATCGGGTTCAATCTGGGATATGGATTCGGAGACACTTCCAATGCCACCGAGAACATGATTTTTTATGATCATAAAGCTTATAAGACCGGACGGGTGATGTTCATCATCCCGAAGGACCAAAAAGGCCAATTTGATTATTTGCGCCCTTGGCGGTTCACCTCCGGAGATGAACGGGTCGAGTTGACGTTCGTGCCGATCTTGGATCGCCATGACGATACCGATGCTTTGATCATCAAATCGCTGCAGCACCAAGTCTTTGGTAAATTCAGCGGGACTTTGGTGGTTGAAGGCAAGACCCTCGAGATCCGCGACTTGGTCGGATTCGCCGAACATGTCACCAACTGCTGGTAAAATTGAAGGAGGAAGGACTATGAAAGTATTGATCGCCGGGGGAGCCGGCTACATCGGAAGCCATTGCGTTCGCATGATGGCTGACTTGGGTTATGAAGTCGTGGTCCTCGACAACCTGTCGACCGGACACCGCGAATCGGTCCGCGAAAAACTGTATGTTGGCGACATCCGCGACAGCCAATTTCTGGATGAAGTTTTCCAAAAGGAAAACATTGATCTGGTCATTCATTTTTGCGCCAAATCGCTGGTTGGCGAATCGGTTCAAAAGCCGCTTGATTATTTCGATAACAACGTTCACGGGACTTTGGTGTTGCTACAGGCCATGAACCGGGCCAACGTGAAGAAGATCGTCTTTTCTTCGAGCGCCGCCGTTTACGGCGAGCATGAACAGATGCCGATCACCGAAGAATTCCCGACCATCCCGACCAACCCCTATGGGGAAACCAAGTTATTCATGGAAAAAATGATGGGTTGGGCGGAAATCGGCTATGGGTTCAAATATGTCAGTCTTCGTTACTTCAATGTAGCGGGGGCGGATGCCAGCGGCCAGATCGGCGAAGTTCATAATCCGGAAACGCATCTGATCCCCATCGTGCTGGAAGTCACGGCCGGAAAACGTCCGATCCTGAACGTTTACGGAAACGATTATCCGACCAAGGACGGAACCTGCATCCGCGACTACATTCATGTGACCGATCTGATCGATGCGCACGTCAAAGCCGCCGAATACCTGATGAAAGGCCATCCGAGCCAAATCTTCAATCTGGGGAGCCAAAACGGTTATTCCGTCATGGAGATCATCAAAACCGCATCGGAGGTCACCAAACAGGACATCAATTATCAATTTGCCCCCCGAAGGCCGGGAGATCCTGCCAAATTGATCGCTTCCAGCGAAAAAATCGGCAAGATCCTGGGATGGAAGCCCAAACACGACATCAAAGACATCATCCAAAGTGCCTGGCTTTTCCATAAAAATCATTCCCAAGGGTATAAAAAATAGGAGAAAAAATCTCCTCAGAGCGTTGACAAAGTCAACGCTCATTTTTATCTAGTATTAAAATGGGACAA
>CAYQUB010000165.1:0-3144 GCA_964420625.1 uncultured Bacteroidales bacterium
AAAGGACTTGATTGGTCGAAAGCCGATTACATTCGCATGAAAGCCTCCCAAGCCATCATTGACAACCCTCCGGCTTTGGGATCAAATGAAATCGAGCAATATTGCATCGGCAATGAAGCCGATACGTCCCGTTATTCGCGCCAACCAGCCAAGTTGGTAGCCATCGACATCAACGGTTCGGCGAACTGCCAAATGATGAAATGGTTTAACGAAGAAGTCAAGCACTATGACGGCGGCTTGGTCATCCGGATGGGTAACATCCCCGATCATAAGCTGAATGACAATGAAATTTGGATCCCGGTAAAACTGCCGCGCACCATCACCGATCTGATGACCCACCTGCTGGTCAAGTTGGCCTTCAATCTTTTGAGCACCGCCACCATGGCCAAAATGGGCCGGGTTTGGTCAAACTGGATGATCCAAGTCTTTCCTTCAAACAAGAAACTGATCGATCGCAGCACCCGCATCATTTCCACTCTGGCCAAGATCCCTTACGAACAGGCTTGCGAAGAATTCTTCAAATCCTATCTCGGAAGAAAACCGGGGGAAGAATATCGCGAGTCGTTTGTTGTTGAAACCTTGCGGCGTTTGGGATTTGATCCGAACGCCGAAATTAAATAGTTCTCGTCAACCCCGAATTTTCGGGGTTTTTCATTTTCATTCCTTGAAAAAAACCCGGAAAAAGTTTACAATATAAACGAGTAATTTTTATGAATAAGATGCCAAAAATCGCCATCATCGGTTTGAGCGGCGAATCCATATTTATGAAAGTTGATCATTTTCATCGCCCGGGCGAGACGCTGGTCAGCCAAGATTTTCATTCCGAACCGGGGGGAAAAGGGTTCAATCAAGCCGTGGGGGTCAGCCGTCTTGGGGGGATCGCCCATTTTCTTGGCGCGGTCGGTGACGATGCCTACGGAATTTCCTGCGAGCGGTATTTGCATGGCCAAGGCGTGATTCCGCATCTCAAAGTCAAATCCGGGCATAAAACCGCCTATGCAATCATCCTTACCGATAAAGAAGGGGAAAACCGGGTCACCGTTTTTCCGGGAGCCGCTTTGGAATTGGGAACTTCGGATCTACTAGATTTTGAAGCCGTCATCGCCGATTCTTCCATTTTGCTCCTTCAACTCGAAGTTCCCTTTTCGGTTGTGAAGCAAGCCATTCGCATCGCCAACCGGCATCGGGTCCCGGTAATCCTTAATCCGGCTCCCGCCCAGCCTTTGGATAAAGAGATCCTGGACGGGGTCGCAGTTTTGACTCCGAATGAAGAAGAAGCCCGTTTGCTTTGCGGGCTTTCGAAAAACGAAAAAGAAGAAGTGCTGTTTGAAGCGCTTCAAACTCTGAATAAAACCATCATTGTCACGCGCGGAAAACAGGGGGCGGTGATCATCGAAAACCATAAAGTTACCATCATCCCCGGGATGGTCGTGGACTGTCTCGACTCAACCGGTGCGGGCGACGTTTTCAATGCGGCTTTGGCGGTCAGCTTGGGTTCGAAAGCGATCCTTTTGGAAGCCGCAAGATTTGCGAATGCGGCGGGGGCTCTTTCGGTCACCAAAGAACACGTAATGAAAGCCATTCCGACCCAAGCCGAAACCGAAGAGTTCATCAAAAAACAAGGAGAAAAAACATGAATTTAAGAGTCATTCATGATCAAGTAGCCGAACAAATCGAAAAATTGGATTTTGAAAAGCTATGGCCGGGGTTCATTACCTACCCGTTTGCCCTTTATGATGACCGTCAGGTTTGGTTTGAGGGTTTCCAAGAACCTAAAAGCGACATCTTTTTGGGCAATACCGCCATTGATTACCAAGGAAAGAAACTGGCGATTTGGAACATGGAAGAATCCCCCGTTGAAGACATCAGCATTTTAACATCGAAAATAATTCATGAAATGTTTCACGCTTTTCAAAACGACTGTTTGGAGAGTCGTTTTCCTGATGAATTTCAAAGCTTGTTTTATGATTATCAATCCTTGAATTTATCGATGAAGCATCAGGAAAACCGGTTGTTGGCGGATTTGCTTCAAACCTTTTCGGAAGCGAAATTAAGGAAATTGCAAAACATCCGGTTAAATCGAAAAACGCTTTTCCCCAAGCAATATGATTACGAAAGCCGGATCGAAGTCATTGAAGGCATGGCCCAGTACGTTGAAACAAAAACCCTGATGGCGATCGATGAAACTTTGTTTTTTGATGCAATTGCGAATTTAAAAGCCCGGCTTTTGGATAAGAACCAACTTATGAAGATCCGGAAATGTTCTTATGACGTCGGGACCGCTCTTTGTTTGGTTTTGGAAAAAGCCGATCGTTCTTTCTTTCATAAAATCGGCTCCGAAAACCGAACCATTTTGGAGATCGTTGGCTTTGACTACGAACTAAGCCCGGTCAGTATTCCTAAGAACCAAGAAATAACTGCCATGATCAACGCTTCAACAACCGAAAAAATCACCAAAATTCAAAATTTTATTAAGAGAAAAGTTCCTATTAAGGGTTCATTCCGCGTTCGGGGATTTGATCCTCTAAACAGTTTTGGAATCGGAGAATTAATGTATAACCCGGATTTTTTGATGTATGAGGAAGACGGAAAAGCCCAGGTCGCGAAAGGTCCATCGGTGCTGGCGGTTTCGGGAGATTTCCTTGGTAAAGAACTTTACCGATAATGATGAAGACATTGCAAACGCCAGTCGGGGTTTGCTTTTTTTATTTTCCAAATGAAAACCTTTTCTTGATTAAGCAACCGATATGGAGTAAAATTAAAGCAGTAAAAACAAAGAGGTGGACCAAGATGATCAAAATTACCGGCCAGGACCTGACGCTCCAGACTTTTATGAAAGTTGTTCGTTTTTTTGAGAAGATCGAGTTATCGGAAGAAGCCAAGGCGAAAGTCGAGGAGGCCAATCGCCGCATCAAAACCATCATTGCTTCGGAAAAGACCGTTTACGGCGTCAATACCGGTTTTGGGAAAATGAGTGATGTTGCCGTTTCCAAAGCGGATTTGCGTCTGCTTCAGGAAAACCTGTTAAAATCCCATGCCTGCGGGGTGGGAGAGCATTTTAACGAAGAAACGGTCCGGGGAATAATGCTGCTCAGGGTCAATGCCCTGGCCAAAGGTTATTCCGGGATCCGCCTAAAAACCCTC
>CAYQUB010000166.1:0-3126 GCA_964420625.1 uncultured Bacteroidales bacterium
ATGGAATCGGAGTGACGGGGATTTGGGTATGGTTAACCTTATTCGATCAAAAACAAAGCCTAAAAGCTGAAGCCGGAGCCGAAAACCGTAAAAACGGGATGCTGAAAAATTATTTTCCTTTTTTGTCATGCTTTTTCTCCGTTTGGTGGTGCTGACCGTCCCCAGGGGGACTCTTAAAATCCCAACTGATCGTTTTTACCCGGAACTTTTGTTCGGGGGGCAGGGATTGCTTCTTTTGGCTATGTATTTATTGGGGAAGCGGCGATTTTCCAAAATCAGGGATTTCTTCTTTCGCTTTGCCATCCACGCTCTGGGATCCATCGGGCTCTCGTCCAGTTTGCTGATCCTTGGCATCTCTCCTTTTTAAAAGAAAAGACAGGTTTTGAGAATGCATTGACAGATTAGGTATTTAATGGTAAACTAACTCATCCTCAATGAAATGAAAGTTGGAAATTATGAATCTGACCGGAGATATGCTGCGGGGTTATACTGCCCCCATAATTTTGTCCATTTTGGAAAAAGGAAATAACTATGGTTACCAGATCAACATTGAACTGGCGAAGAAAAGCGCCGGGCAGTTTTCTCTGACCGAAGCCACCATGTATACTTGCTTCAAACGGCTGGAGAAAGAATCCCTGATCAAATCATACTGGGTATCGACCGATCAAAATCACCGGCGAAGATATTATTCGATCACTCCGGAAGGAATTGAGAAACTAAATGAATACCGGAAAACTTGGGAAAGCGTGGAGAATATCCTGGAAGTGTTTTTGGGAGATGAGAAATGATGGAAGAAAAAATCAGGAAATACGTCTTTTCGCGATATGGTTTTGATCATGGCCCGAAAAACCAGATTCGAATGGAAAGAATCACCGCGGAGTTAAATTCCAAATGCCGTGAGAAACTGGCCAAGGGCGAGGATGAAGATTCGGCTTTCCGTAATGCCACCCGCGAACTCGAGGAATCCGAACAGACGGAAGCCCTGCGCCGAACCCCAATTCACCGAATGATTTGGAGCATCATGTTGATGCTTTCGTTTTTGTTTTTGCTTTTGGCTTTGATCGTCCGACTGACTGATTGGGAAGCAGAATGGTTCTTTTCCGGTAGATTTTGGGATGTAAACTTGGTTAATATTTCGTTTTTTACAACTTTGGCTTTTCAGATCGTCTCGGTTGCTTTAGAAACAACCGTTTTGGTAAACCATAAAAACCAGTTGAATATTTTATTCGTGATCATTCCCGCCGGGCTTTTGGTTTTGAACGGCCTGGTGATGGCGGTCATGCTGGTCGGATAAAACCGTTACCTTGAAAAACTCGGGGTAATAATATATAATAAAAAAAGCATTGGACTTGGAAAAAGTTTCCAAGAAACCGGAACTCATCATGATTGAGAATGATTATGTGAGATCAGATTAGGAGAAACACATGGTCAAAAAGAAACCCCTTATTAAACTTTATGGGTTCAACAATCTCACCAAAACCCTAAGTTTCAATATTTATGATATTTGTTACACACGTGACAATTCGGAACGCAAATCGTACATTGAATACATCAACCAGCAATACAACAGCGCCCGCCTGAAAAAAATCCTGACGGAAGTAACCAAAATCATCAATGCCAAAATCCTAAACATCGCTACTCAGGACTATGAACCTCAGGGGGCCAGCGTGGCGGTTTTGATCGCGGAATATCAAGATGAACTCGGAAACTCGGTTTCGCCGGAAGAAACCATGCCCGGAAAGGAAACGCTGCTGGCGCATTTGGACAAAAGCCATTTGACCGTCCACACATATCCGGAAAGTTTTCCGAACAACAAAATCAGTACTTTCCGGGTCGACATCGATGTTTCCACGTGCGGCGAGATTTCGCCGCTGAAAGCCCTCAATTTTCTGATCAAATCCTTTGATTCCGACGTCATCACCATTGATTACCGGGTCCGGGGATTTACGCGCGACCTGAACGGCGAAAAACATTATTTGGATCACGACATCGATTCGGTTCAGGACTACATTGACGATGACATCGAAGCCAATTACACGACCGTCGACATGAATTTGGCGCACAACAATATTTTTCACACCAAAATGATGCTGAACACTTTGGTTTTGGACAATTATCTCTTCAATGTCAGCAGCAACCAATTGTCTGAAGAGGAAACAAAACTGATCCGCCAGGAGATAAATCAGGAAATGGTGGAAATTTTTTACGGGATGAACATCCCGAGAATGAAGTAAGCCCATGATCGAAGAATGGTTCAGCGAATACTGGACGGACAACATAAAATTCAGCGTTAAAGTAAAAAAACACCTTTATTCCCATCAGACCAAGTTTCAAAAGATCGATTTCTACGATTCCTATGAACTGGGGAGGTTTTTTACGCTTGATGACATCATGATGGCCAATGAGAAAGATCAGTTCATCTATCATGAAATGATGATCCATGTGCCGATGTCCGTCAATCCCGCCATCCGAAAAGTGTTGGTCATCGGGGGCGGTGATGGGGGATCGGTCCGCGAATTGACCAAGTATCCCAGCATCGAAAGAATCGACATGGTGGAGATCGACGAAGAAGTGGTCCGGAAATGTCAGGAACTCTTGCCTTTAACGGCTGGCAAACTGACTGATCCCCGCGTTCGGCTTCATTTTGAAGACGGCGCCAAATTCGTGCAAACCGCCCAAGATACTTATGACTTGATCGTGGTTGATTCGACCGATCCGATCGGACCGGGAGAAGGTTTGTTCACGAAAGAATTTTATGAAAGCTGCCATCGAATCCTTGGTCCCGACGGAATTTTGGTCAATCAGCATGAAAGCCCATATTTCAACAACACCCGCACGGAAATGATCCGGGCTCATGGAAAACTGGCCGCTTTGTTTCCGATCGCGACCGTTTACCAGGCTTTCATCCCCACTTATCCTAGCGGCCATTGGCTGTTCGGGTTTGCTTCCAAGATCCATCAGCCGGATGAATTCCGCGCCAGCGTTAAACTTTTGGAATCTTTCGGGTTGGAGTATTATAACAAAGACATCCACCAAGCGGCTTTCGTTTTGCCAACTTATGTAAAAAAAGCCCTTGAGAACAAATAAGAAGCATAAAAAAAGGGAAAGGAGATTGAACGTGCAAAT
>CAYQUB010000167.1:0-3099 GCA_964420625.1 uncultured Bacteroidales bacterium
CTATGTACAACCAAACCCCAGCAAGTTCAACTGTTTTATGATTTTTTAAAAGTTCATGAACCAATTTATCAAGGGGTTCGTTTCCAGAATCCGTCTTGTAAACTATCACCTTATACATAGAACCCCCCCAAACCTATTTTTTGATAACATAAATGTTATCATTTTTTTATATTATAACATGAATATTCCTATTTGCAATATATTTTCAAAAAAATTGTGAACTTTCGCTCACAAGTTTTTTCCTTACTTTTTAATGGCCATTAGTTCGATGTATCCCCTAGTCCCAATTGGTTCAAGCTGGATCCGGGGATTATCCATATCCCACACATACCCGATTGCTTCCGGGTTATATTTTTCCATGGCTTTCCACAATGTCTCGATGGCGCTTTCGAAGTTTTCTTCTTCAAACGGCGCCCCGTTAAACATCAGATAGGTAGCTTCCGGAAGTTCAATGACCTCAAACCCTTCCGGAATAATTCCTTCATGATCAAGATTAACCTCAACTCCCTGAACATAGATTGAAGTCCCCGCCTTGATGTACTTCTTTGGCAGCCACAGGCCAACCGGCTCGCCGCTAATTGATTTGATGCTGGATAACGTTCCCCAGACATCGCATCCGACTTCATGGCAATAATCCCTGTAATTATCGGCTTTGATTCCTCTTTTGATGATTACTTTTCTTTTTGGCTTTTGAACAATACTGATAAAAATGTAATCTGCTTCTTTCATGATTGTTTTCTCCTTATCATCATATTTTTTGTAAGGTATGAATAAAACAAATGGGAATGGGATTTTTGGAATATTCATAAGGATTGGTACCAAATTCCCTATAAAAACTTCTCTGATATCCTTCCACCGAATCATAGCCGTATTTAAAGGCCACATCTATTATCTTAACTTTGTTATCCCTAAGTTCTAATGCGGACTTTGAAAGCTTAAGTCTTCGGATATAATCACTGGGAGACATATTTAAGATTTCGATGAAGATCCGACCGGAATGCCGGGGCGAATAGAAGGAAACTTTTGATAGATCATTTGGGGATATTTTCTTTTCCAGGTTTTTTTCGATCAAAGTCGGCATATTTCTTACGGCTTCAACTTTGTTCACTTCTTTTGCCTCACAGCAAAATGATATCAAAACAACCAAAAAAACTCTCGACTTTATTGGCTATCTTAAAAATTATTTCCAGGAAATAAAAAAGCTTCGATAAGCATTATCAAAGCGTTTCGTCTGATGGTGACCCGTACGGGATTCGAACCCATAAATGCATGCGTGAAAGGCATGTGAGTTAAACCGTTTCTCCAACGGGCCAAAATGGCGGAGCAGAAGGGATTTGAACCCTTGCATCGGTTCCCCGGTCTATGCCCTTAGCAGAGGCACCTCTTCAGCCGCTTGAGTACTGCTCCGTTTTCGTTATTAAATTATTTCGGAAAGAGCAAACCCCATGGCTCGCTCTTTCCTGATTGATCAAAGGTTATCCGTTCATCGCCGTTTGCAATTCTTCTCGGATGTCGCTTTCGGTCAGGAAGGCCGCTCCCACTTTCCCGGATTCGATCCTCATCAAAATCGGCAGGTCTTCTTTGTGAATCCTTAGGCCGCTGAAAGTGGTCTTGTTCAGAACGCTGGTATAAACTCCATCGCCATCAATCAGGCAACTGGCGTTCTCATAACTCTCGACGATCATTCCGAACATTTTGTTGGCATCGGAATTCCGTCTGACGAAAGTCAGATAAGTCAGGATGGTTTCTTCCAAATCTCCGGCTTTGTCCAGCTCCGCAAGCCCTTCGGTCACTCCGACTTTGCTGTAGGCATAAATATAATATGTTCCCTCCCGATCGAAGATCTGGTCGGCGGTAAGGTTGGTGAGATCGTCCATTTGGTGAACTTCCTGATTGGCTTCAACAAATTTCACAACCACGAACACCATGAAAGCCAAAGTCAATAGAGCAATGGTCGACCAAAACATGATCATCTTAAGACTGGTTTGACTTTTCTTTGTAGCTAAAGGTCTGTTCATATTATCCTCATTTTTGTCTAAAAGACAAAAATACTCCTTTACCTTTTATATTTAAGCAATATATATTATACTAAAAAAAGACGCTTTAAGCAAGGAACTTTTAAACAATTTTTCGGTTTCGGAGACGGTCTTAATTCAAGACCGCGACCGCCACGGCGTTTTCCTCGCTGTGAGAAATCGACACCAAGACCCGAAGTTTGGTTTCCCGGGCGAACGTCACTTCCAAAGCGCCGGCGGCATCCCCCAGAACGCTGATTTCCGGAAAGGTGAAACTCTCACCCGATTTAGACAAGGATTTGAAAACGGCTTCTTTGGCGGCGAAACGTCCGGCCAGAAACTCCATCCGGCGATCCGGTTTGGTCAGGTTTTCGAATATTTCTGTTTCCCGAACTGATAGAATTTTTTTGTATTTTTTGCTTTCCGAGATCATGTTTTCGAACCTGGATATTCGGACAATGTCCACGCCAAGACCGTTCATGTGTTTCCTCCTGCTACTGATAGACTGTCGAAAAAAAGCCCGTTTTATAGTATCATCCATTCATTGGAGTTTAAATCGCATGGCAAAAGATGAAACTAACATTCTGTTCGGAAAGAGAATTCGCCAGATCCGTTTGGATAAAGGCCTTTCTCAAGAACAACTGGGTTATGAAGTTAATTTGCATCGCACTTATATCGGGCAAATAGAACGCGCCGAAAAAAATATCTCATTGAAACTGGTTGGGCAGATTGCCCGCGAGCTGGACATGAACATCCAGGAACTGATGGATTTTTCCAAATTGAAATAAGCTATTGCTTATTTTTTTTTAGGTCTTCGACCATCTTTCCCAAGTCCCGAAAGCAGTGAGACAATCCGGATTTGGAAACATAGTGTTCGATCGTTTCTTCCGACTTTTCGGAAAGCTGAGACAAAGAATCATCCGGAAACGTTGTTCGCAAAATGACCGCATCCATCAGTCTGGGGGTCAGGTTCATCAGCCCCGGAGTCTTCTCCAAATATTGGATGTTTTCAATTTGTTTGGCCGCGGTGGCGATGGCTTTTTGTTCGTTGGCGACGTCACAGTTCATGATCCGGTTGACATAG
>CAYQUB010000168.1:0-3080 GCA_964420625.1 uncultured Bacteroidales bacterium
CGGTAATTGATGGTTTCGTGTTTTTTGACTTCACCATAACTCCAACTTCGGATCTCATCCGGAGAAGCAATTCCTATTTGCATATAACTGTATTTTTTCTTTTCCAAAATATCACCTCAAATTATAAAGAAAAGGGGAAATTTAACTGGATTTTTTAGCGAGCTGGGCTTGGGCGATCTCTTCGACCAAACTCCTGTTGGCGACATCTTCGCCGGTTTCCTCATCGATCAGTTTGACACTGATGCCCAGAGCTTGAAGTTCTTTGACCAGAACCCGGAAAGATTCCGGTATTCCGGGAGCCGGAATGTTCTCGCCATCAACGATGGCTTTGTAAACCTTGTTCCGTCCGACGATGTCGTCGGATTTAATGGTCAACATTTCGCGCAGCGTGAAAGCCGCCCCATAAGCCTCGAGGGCCCAAACTTCCATTTCACCAAAACGCTGGCCGCCATTCTGAGCTTTTCCGCCCATCGGCTGTTGCGTAACCAACGTATAAGGTCCTTCGCTTCGGGCATGCAGTTTATCGTCGACCATGTGGGCCAACTTGATCATGTACATGACGCCGACCGAAATGCGGTTGTCATAGACTTTGCCGGTTCTTCCGTCCCGAAGAACGGTCTTTCCGTCAGCGTCCATGCCGGCTTCTTTCATGATTTCGACCAAATCGCTGTTTTTGACCCCGTCAAATACCGGGGTAGCGACGTAAACTCCCAATTTTTTGGCTGCCATTCCCAGATGAATTTCCAATACCTGACCAATATTCAACCGGGAAGGAATACCTTGAGGGTTCAACATGATGTCGATTGGAGTTCCGTCTTCCATATATGGCATGTCTTCTTGAGGAAGGATTTTGGAAATGACGCCTTTGTTTCCGTGCCGTCCGGCCATTTTATCGCCTTCGGTAATCTTACGTTTCTGGACGATGAAGACGCGAACGACTTCATTAACGCCCGGATTCAGTTCATCGCCGTCTTTTCGGCGGAAATGTTCGATGCGGTGAACGATTCCTCCGCCGCCGTGCGGAACGCGAAGGGAAGTATTTCGGACATCTTTCGAATTGTCACTGAACAAAGCATGGGACAAGCGTTCTTCCGGAGTCGGGTCGGTCTGCCCTTTTGGGGTAACTTTTCCGACCAGAATGTCGCCTTCTTTGACTTCGGCGCCCAAACGGACGATTCCGCCTTCGTCAAGGTTGGCAATGGCATCTTTGCGATCATTCTCCAAATCCCGGGTAATTTCTTCTTTTCCAAGTTTGGTATCGCGGACTTCAACTTCGTACTTTTCGATGTGAATCGAAGTATAAACGTCATCTTGAACCAATCTTTCGCTCATGACGACCGCGTCTTCGTAGTTATAACCATTCCAGGTCATGAAAGCGATGGTGACGTTGCGGCCAAGAGCCATTTCCCCATGATCCATTGAAGCGCCGTCAGCCAGAATGTCGCCTTGGTGGACGGTTTCTCCCTTCTTGACGATTGGCTTTTGGTTGACGCAAGTCGAATGGTTGGAGCGTTCATATTTGATTAAAACATATTCTTTCAGGTTTCCGGCTTCTTCGCGGATGACGATTTTCTTCGCGTCAACATATTCGACGAGACCGTCGTTCTCACAAACAACGGCGACTCCGGAGTCCTTGGCGGCCTTGGCTTCGATTCCGGTCGCTACATAGGCAGCTTCCGGGCGCAACAAAGGTATGGCTTGACGCTGCATGTTCGCACCCATCAGGGCTCGGTTGGCATCATCATGTTCCAAGAACGGAATGCAGGCGGTGGAAACCGAAACAATCTGTTTCGGGGAAACGTCGATCAAGTCGATCATTTCTTTTCGGACTTCGATCGTATCGCCGGCGTGCCGGGCAATGACGATGTCATCGACGATCTCTTTGTTTTCATTGACATTTATGTTGGCTTGAGCGATGTAATATTTTTCTTCTTTGTCCGCGGTCAGATAAATCTTTTCCGGGGTGATCAGCGGACGTCCGCCTTCGACTTGTTTGACAACCAGATACGGAGTCTCGATGAATCCATACTGATCAACGCGGGCATAAGTAGCTAAGGAGTTGATCAAACCGATGTTCTGGCCTTCGGGAGTTTCAATCGGGCAAATTCTTCCGTAATGGGAGACATGAACGTCACGAACTTCGAAGCCGGCGCGGTCACGCGTCAATCCTCCGGCTCCCAAAGCGCTGATACGCCGCTTGTTGGTCAATTCAGACAAAGGATTTATTTGATCCATGAACTGGGACAATTGGCTGCTGCCAAAAAATTCCCGAATGGATGATGTCAAGGTGCGGATGTTGATCAGGTTCTGAGGAATGATGTTGCGGTTGTCGCTGGAAGTTGACATCCGGTCACGGACGTTTTTCTCCATCTTGGTCAACCCGATCCGGAATTGGTTTTGTAGCAGTTCGCCAACCAGACGCAAACGACGATTCCCCAAATGGTCTATGTCGTCGGTCCGGCCGATGCCGTCATGCAAGTTGATGAAATAACCGACTGCCGCAAAAATATCCGAAAGGGTAACATGGTTGGCTTCTTCGGTTGGGTCATTCCCGACCAATTTGACCTTTTCTTTGACTCCCTGAACTTTTTCGTATTCGATTTCCAAAATTTCCAAAACAACATATTGTTTGGTTTCTTTCAAAAGCGACGGATTGCTGACCAAGAAATCGTAAACAGCTTCAGTGATCACGGTTCCGGATCCATAAATTACTTTTCCGGTATCGGTCTGAACGATGTCTTTGGCCAAACGGCATTTTCCGAATCCAAGCGCGAGGATCGGCGAAAAATCATTGATCAGGCGTTTGGTTTCCGGGGTTCCGAACTCATTGTCATATTCTATTTCAAGAATGTTGAAATCGCCGGTTTTGCCTTCAATGGTTTGGTCGTAAATTTTGGTTACTCGCAGTTTATCGCGGTTGTTCTTGAGAAGATCGAAGATATTTTGATCGATGATCGTTCCGGCGGGAATGATCACGGTATCGGTTACTTCCCCGGTTTCGGCGTTGGCTTTGCCTTCAATGACGACCGGGTTGACCAAACGGCATTTGCCGAGTCCGATGCCCAGAAGTCTTTCCATCA
>CAYQUB010000169.1:0-3059 GCA_964420625.1 uncultured Bacteroidales bacterium
AGTTTTTTGGGTGGTTTGGTCGCTTTGCCCGGCCCCAGCGTGGCCGAATATTTAATCAATCAATGTTGACGCTGGTCACGGCTTCAAGCAAGAATGCTTCCCACGCGGAAATGGTTCAAAGAATTTTCTCGAACCAAACTTATTTTCGGGTTTATACCATCAATGATTTGGTCGGCGCGGAAGTTTGCGGGTCCCTGAAAAACATCATTGCCAGCCGCGGGAATGCTGACCGGACTTGGCTACGGTGACAATACCCGGGCGGCTTTGATCACGCGGGCGCTCGTCGAAATTAAGCGCATCGCCATGTCCATGGGAGCGGAAGAAAAGACCATTTACGGATTGGCGGGACTTGGCGATTTGATCGTCACCTGCACCAGCCCGCGAAGCCGAAATTTTACCGCCGGTTATAAAATCGGAAGCGGAAAAGATTTGGAACAGACCCTTTCCGAAATAACCATGGTGGTTGAAGGCGCGAGAACCGTCGTGGCCGCTCACCAATACATCAATAAATTTAACATTTACGCACCGATCATTGAAGCTGTTTATGATGTTGTTTATTTGAAAAAAGATCCCCGCGAACGGATCATACAATTGATGCAGAACAGTTTAAAACCAGAATGACCATATTAATCTCCGCTTCGCGGAGATTTTCATATTCAAACCTCTTCGGTGAATATAATTAGCGGTTTTTATCATTTTAACCTTTAAAACAATGAAAAAATACCTTTGATTTTCATGGTTTTTTTTGAAATTTGTTCTTGTTATGGCCGGTTTTTAATGATATACTGAATTTGGTTTTTAAGTGGGGCCGGCTTTATGAATAAAGAAGTTTATCTACAAAAAATCAAAGAAAAAACCGGTGTATCCAAGAAAGACATCGAGTTGGTGATCAATGAATTCCTCGAAGAAATCAAAAATGATTTAATCGAAAATCAGAAGGCATCGATCACTAATTTTGGGACTTTTTCTTTAAGAACCACCAAGCCCTACTCCTATTTCAGCCCGATCGACGGAAGCAAAATGACCACTTCCGGAATCAGCAAAATATATTTTTCGTCGAGCAGGGAACTGCTCAAAAAGATTTCGAGGTGAGCAGCAATGGAAACAATCTATCGCCTTTACAAAAACGTCGGTGACGGAAAATCCGAAAGCATCCTCGATGCGGTCATGAAGAATGACTGCGCTTACGTCATAAAGTATTACGAAGGCGGAAATGACATCAAAGTCCTTGATTCCAAAAACGAATCGTTGCTTCACAAAGCTTGTCGAAATGACAACTTCGAAATCGTTGATTTGCTTCTAAAACTGGGGATCGACATCAATCTGAGCAACGTTCACGGCGATACGGCCTTACACTTGGCTGTCCAATTTAAAAATGGCGTGGTTGTGGACAAACTGCTTTTTGAAGGAGCCCGAGTCAATGCTCAAAACCTAAAAAAGGTTTCGCCTTTGCATGTCGCCGCCGCTCGGGGCCGGGAAGACATCTTGAATTTGCTGGTCATTCATAAAGCCAAACTAAACATGGCGGATGAAAATGGCACCAAGCCGATCCATTACGGCGTTCTTTCCGGACAAACCGCCATCATAAGGAATCTGCTTAACAACGGCGGGAGCTTGAATGAAGGCGATGATCGCAAAAACAATGTTCTCCATTATGCTTGCCAGAAAGGCGATTTGGACGTCATTTCTTATGTCCTTCGCCATACGACTTTCAATGATTCGCGAAATATTTATTTAGAAACGCCCCTGCACATGGCGGCCGCTAATTGCCACCCGAACGTTCTGGCAATGCTGATCGAAAAAGGTTATGACATTGATGCCTTGAGCATTAATGGTCAAACCCCGCTGGATTTGGCAGTCTTAAAAGGAAAAGCCGAAAACGCCGATTATCTCCGCGAATATAAACGCAGCGAAGATTTCCGCGAAAAATATCAGAAATATCCGCTTCACCGAGCGGCTTGTCATGGCGATTTCGAATATCTTTCCCAGACGGTCAGTTCGGATAACATCAATAATCTCGATTATTTCGGAAAGAACCTGATGTATTATGCCATCAATTCCGGATCGCTGAAAATCGTTGATTTCCTGTACCGGCATGGCTGCCGAATCGACATTGTTGACGAATTCAATCAGTCCGCCCTGCTGATCGCGATGTATAACGAAAACTACCCGATCATTCAATTTTTGCTAAAGAAAAAAGCCAATGTGAACGAGATTTTCTACGGGCGAAGTTATTTGTACCGTGCCATTCTTCGCAATAATTACGAGATCGCCAAATTGCTTATTGACCATGGGGCGGATGTCAACTACATCGACAATCGGCACCGGACCATTTTCTCTTATGCCATCGACTATGCGAGCGATGAGATCATCGATCTCTTGGTTACCAAAAAAGCTTCATTGATTTGAAGCTTTTTCTAAGGATTGACCCCCCTCGGAGGAAAAATGAAATATTTGTTTGCCACCCATAACACACACAAACTAGCCGAGATCCAAGCCATCTTAAAAGGTTACCAGATCATTTCGCTGGACAGCCTGCAAGACGACGAAGAAGTCGAAGAAAACGGGAGCACTTTTTTCGAAAACGCCTTTTTGAAAGCGAACCGCTTTTTTCAGAAATATCATCTTCCAACCTTCGCGGATGATTCCGGTTTGGTCGTCACCGCCCTTAACGGAGCACCGGGGATTTATTCGGCCCGTTATTCCGGCGAAAACGTCGATTATGCGCAGAACAACCAATTGCTTCTAAAAAACATGGCGGGACTTAGCAACCGTCAGGCTTATTTCGTGAGCGTCGTCTGTTTCATCGATGAACATGGCGGAGCCCATTATTTCGAAGGCCGTTTGAACGGAATCATTTCCCCAGAACTGCGTGGAATTCATGGCTTCGGATACGATCCGTTATTTTGGCTTCCGGAATTAAAAAAGACCGTTGGTGAGCTTTCGGAAGCGGAAAAGAATCAAATCTCCCACCGTTCCTTGGCTTTTCGAAAACTGATTGAGTTTCTAAAAACCCAAAACCAAGGCTGATCTTTCACCGTGACCTGCATATTATAATA
>CAYQUB010000170.1:0-3029 GCA_964420625.1 uncultured Bacteroidales bacterium
GTGTTGGGTGTGTTTGGGTTGTGGTTGCCAAGAGCTTATAGCCGTTTATTTTTCCAAAGTTTACCGCCACGTTTACCAAAGCCGATCCGATGCCTTGCCGATGAAAGTCTTCTTTGATCCCCATGACATGGATTTCCAAAGTATAATGGTTGTGAGGATTCAAAGCCATGAACCCAACGGTTTGTCCGTCCTCGATGCAAGCATAGAAAACCATTTTTCGGGATTCCTCAACATAGCTGTCAATGGCTTGGGGAATTCCAAACCAATGTGGCAAGGATTTTAAAATGTCGTTGCTGATTTTCGCTTTTTCATTTTCCTCAATGATTTCTTTTATCATGGTTTACCCCTTTCGATTTTCTTTGATAAAATCATGCTTGATCAGTTCGTAATCTACGGAAGTCTGCCACACTCCCACTTGGTCCAACCAGGCATCTTGATTTACCCGAACCTTTTTGAATCCGCATTTTTCATACACATGTTGGGCTCGAACGTTTTGGATATTGGTGTCCAAAATGATCCTCGCCATGTTTATTTGTTCAAATAGATATTTCACCAGCATTTGGATCAAAATGGTCCCATGACCTTTCCCCTGAAAACCAAAATCACAGATCTTGATCCCGATTTCCGCGGTTTCGGGATCGGTCAGCCGATAATTCATTTCCCCGATCGGTTTCCCATCGGCCTCGATGATCAACAAGCGGAATTGGTCGCTGCTTCTCAATATTTGTTTGGTGACTTCCGCGACCGAAGTGCTAAGTCCCTTCGGGAATCCCGCGTGGGCCATGACTTTCCCGTCATTCCACCAAGCGCATAAAATCGCCGCGTCGGATGGGACGGCATCTCGGATGGTCAAATTTCCATTTTCAATATTCACTGGCGTTTCTCCGTTTGAAATCTCTTCTTCTCTTCTTTCATTATACACGAAAAAATATTGTTTTGAATAATAATTTAAAGAGCAACCGGTTTTCATCGGCTGCTCATTTAGTCTTCGCTTATTGATCGGTTTCCGAAGAATATAATAAATAATTCGCGCGGATGGCCCCGAAAGCGGCGGTATCTTGTAAAAGAATGGCCAATTGTTCTTCCAAAGAATAAGTCCGGTCATTTAGATAGCGGTTTCCGGTCAAAAGATTCAACATGCAACGGTCCGAAGTTCCATTCAAAATCGAAACATCGTTCGGGTACAATGTCCTGGCGACTTCCAACATGGCCCACCCGGTTTTGACGGCCATGAAGGTCTCGCGGTCGGTTACATGAACCTGGACGCCTTGGCAAAGCACGTTGGTATGTTTGGAAAAGGTCGGGGTAAAATACGCCGGCCGGAAGATTACTCCCGGAAGTTCCAGGTCATTCAAAGTTTGAGCATACTCATCCGCGTCAATGAACGGAGCGCCGATGACCTGAAAAGGCGTCGTCGTCCCCCGTCCTTCGGACAAATTCGTGCCTTCAAAGATGCAGGTTCCCGGATAAACCAAAGCCGTGTCCACGGAAGGGAAGTTTGGCGACGGAACCACCCAAGGAAGCTTGGTATCATCGTAATACATGTCCCGCTCCCATCCTTCCATCAAAATTATTTCCAGATCGCAGCCAATTCCATATTCGGTATTGAACAAACCCGCCAATTCGCCGATCGTCATCCCGTGTCTTTGAACGATCGGATATTTCCCAACAAACGATGAATACGCCAAGTCAAGAATGTTTCCTTCAAAATTGGTTCCACCGGCCGGATTCGGCCGGTCAAATACCATCATTTGTTTTCCGAACTCCTGGCAGGCTTCCATCGCATAAGCCATCGTATAGACATAAGTGTAAAATCTTGCCCCGGCGTCTTGGATGTCGATGCATAAAACGTCGATCAAAGCCATCATCTCGGCGGTTGGTTTTTGCGTCGAACCATACAAACTGTAAACGGTGATCCCGGTTTTTTCATCAACATACGACGAAACATTGGACCCCGCCTGTAAATTTCCTCTGATTCCGTGTTCGGGGGCAAACAAGGCGACCAAGTTGACCTTTTCGTTCAAGACATCGATGGTTGAAACCAAATCACGGTTGAATCCGGTTTGATTGGTAATCAGTCCCACGCGTTTGCCTTCGAACATGCTTAAATATTCATCGATCCGGTCGATCCCCAGAAACACTTCGACTGTTTCCGGTTCGCAGATGATCGGTTCGACTGGTGTAACCGTAATTTCCAAAGCGGCAGAAATCTCCGGATCGGTTTTTAGGGTGGCCTGAATCGCCGCTACACCTTCGGAGATTCCTTGAACCATTCCTTGTTCATCAACGGTTGCAACGGTCGGATCGGCCGAACTCCAGAAAACATCCAAATCGCTTTCCAGCTGAATTTGACTTCCGACCGCAACGATTCCATTGCTTTGCACCGCAATCGAAAGCTCAGAAACTTCGGAACATCCGGTAAAAACCAGCAAGGCGACAAAAATTAAAATCAATCTTTTAAATTTATGCATTCGGTTCTCCTTTTAAAGCATTTCTCTAATTGTATCACAATTGGAACAAATAAAAAAAACCGGAATTTTTAAATGACAAAGCCCCGGACCAATCCCTGATGGGTTCGGGGCGGATTGACCAGCTTTGATCTTTCCAAAAAATTCAAAACTCACCAAAAGTTTTACCTAATTGTTTATTGATCTTTGACGTCGGGTTTCATTAATTTCTTTTTCTTTCCGGCTCTCTTTACCAAGAATATTACCAATAAAACCACTCCCGCGATGACCATAAATGGCAAAACGGTCATGAGAATGGACAGAATGACTTTCACGAATCCGCGCAGATAGCCTGGATAATCGGAAAATAAAGTCCAAGTTTGAATCCCGGCCGTCTTATAGTTGAGAACGATTGTGACGGTGCTGAAACTCAGAAGTCCTTCATAACTGCTCATTTGTTTTTCCAAAGTGCTGATTTCCGTATCCAATTCTTCAATTCGGGAATTAATGGAAATGATCTCGCCCAAAGTAAGCGTGTCGGTTTCCAGAAGCGTCAAATAGGCGGCTTTGGCGGCATTGATG